>NZ_JBYIRN010000028.1:0-88516 GCF_057708145.1 Micromonospora sp. bgisy143 | reverse complement strand
CCACCCCCCCCCCCCCCCCCCCCCCCCCCCCCCCCCCCCCCCCCCCCCCCCCCCCCCCCCCCCCCCCCCCCCCCCCCCCCCCCCCCCCCCGTTGCCGTCCCGGACGTAGGAGGCAGCCGGAGGCCGCAGGCCACGTCTGTCGGGTGGCCGACAGCACGCGTAGTGGCCTGTGGATAACCCGGCAGATCCTGTGGACAAGGCTGGATACGGCTTCGGCCGCCTGTGGACAACGATCGACCCAGCGCAGGGAAGCGGTCACGATTCGTCACCATGAGCCGTACGCCGCTGCCCCGCCCCACGCTGCTCCCCGGTCTCAGCCGGATCTGGCGGGATCGGCACACCCTCCAGATCGGCCTTGGCCCCGGGCCCGCCGTGCTGGTGGAGCTGACCAACCCGCGCACCGCTCACCTGCTCGACCTGCTCGACGGCACCCGCAGCGAGCGGGACGTACTGGCTGCGGCCGGCGCCGCCCAGGTCGCAGCCGACGACGCGCGTACGCTGCTGGACGCGCTGCGCGCGGCGGGCCTGTTGGTGCCGGCGCACACCCTGCTCCCCCGCGACCTGGCCGGGCCGGTCCGGGCCCGGCTCGCCGCCGAGGCCGGAGCGTTGGCCCTGGTGGCGGCCCGGTTACCCGGCACCCCGGCGCAGGTCCTGCGCCGGCGGCGGGCGGCCCGGGTGCTGCTCACCGGCGGCGGGGCCCTCGGCGGGCCGCTGGCGCTGGCGCTCGCCCAGGCCGGCGTCGGCCAGGTGATTCCGCACCTCGACGGCCCGGTACGAGCGATCGACCTGATCGGTACCGGCATCCCCGCCACCGAGTTGGGCCGGCCGCTGGCTCCGGCGGTCCGGGCGGCGGTCGACCGGGTCGCGCCCGGCACCAACACCCACCCGGCGCGGGCCACCCGCCTGGATCTGGTGATCCAGTTCGGCGCGGACCGGCCACCCGCGCTGCTCGCCGCCGGTCTCGCCCAGCGCCGGCAACCGCACCTGATGGTGACCGTCCGCGAGGGCGTACCGGTGATCGGGCCGCTGGTCCGCCCACCCGCCGGCCCGTGCCTACGCTGCGTCGAGCTGCATCGCGCCGACCGGGACCCGGCCTGGCCGGGGCTCGCCGCCCAACTGGCGGCGGCGCGGCCGGTGACCGCCGGCGCGACCGGCACCTTGTTCGCGGCGATCGGGTACGCGGTGACGGAGTCCCTGGCGCACCTCGACGGGGGCCAACCCGAGACGTTGGGGGGCGCGATGGAGATCTCCGGCGCGGGTCGGTTCCGTCGCCGGTGTTGGCCGCCGCACCCGGCGTGCGCGTGTTCGCGGAGCCGGGTGTACGCACCAGCCCGGCCGCACGGCAGCAGCGGGGCCCTCCGGTCGGTAACAATGGCGAAGTGACCGACATCCCGCGCCGGGCCGTGTCCCGGACCGCCAAGCTCGCCGCTCTGCCGCTCGGCTTCGCCGGTCGGACCGTCCTCGGCATGGGTAAGCGTGTCACCGGGCTCGCCTCCGACGTCATCTCGGCGGAGATCCAGCAGCGCACCGCCGAGCAGTTGTTCAGCGTGTTGGGGCAGCTCAAGGGCGGGGCGATGAAGTTCGGCCAGGCGTTGTCGGTCTTCGAGGCGGCGCTGCCGGAGGAGATCGCCGCGCCCTACCGGCAGGCGCTGACCAAGCTCCAGGAGGCCGCGCCGCCGCTGCCGGCGGCCAGCGTGCACAAGGTGCTGGCCGAGCAGCTCGGGCCGGACTGGCGCGACCGGTTCGTCGAGTTCAACGACACCCCGGCCGCCGCGGCGAGCATCGGGCAGGTGCACCGGGCCCGGTGGCGGGAGCCGGGGTACGGCCCGTCCGGCGAGCCGAACAGCCGCGACGTGGCGGTCAAGATCCAGTACCCGGGGGCCGGTGACGCGCTTCTGGCCGACCTCAAGCAGCTCTCCCGCCTCGGCGGGATGTTCCGGGCCATCCAACCGGGCCTCGACGTCAAGCCGCTCCTGGTCGAGCTGCGTGAGCGGATCACCGAGGAGCTGGACTACGAGCTGGAGGCCGAGTCGCAGCGCACCTTCGCCGCCGCGTACGCCGACGACGACGAGATCTACATCCCGGAGGTCGTCTCCGCGTCGCCCCGGGTGCTGGTCACCGAGTGGGTGACGGGCACACCGCTGGCCGACATCATCCGCGACGGCAGCGAGGAGCAGCGGGACGAGGCCGGTCGGCTGATGGCCACGCTGCACCTGTCCGCGCCCCAGCGGGCGGGTCTGCTGCACGCCGACCCGCACCCCGGCAACTTCCGGCTCCTGCCCGACGGCCGGCTCGGCGTGATCGACTTCGGTGCGGTGGCCCGGATGCCGGAGGGCACCCCGGAGCCGATCGGCCTCATCGCCGGGCGGGCGTTGCGCGGGGACGCGGACGGCGTGGTGGCAGGGCTGCGGGACGAGGGGTTCATCGGCGCGACCGACGAGATCGACGCCGAGGGGGTCCTCGACTTCCTCCGTCCGATGCTCGAGCCCATCGCCGCCGACGGGTTCCGCTTCACCCGGGCGTGGCTACGCGCCGAGGCGGCCCGGCTGGCCAGCCCCCGGTCCCCCACGTACCAGTTGAGCCGGAAGCTCAACCTGCCGCCGTCGTACCTGCTCATCCACCGGGTGACGCTCGGGTCGATCGGGGTGCTCTGCCAACTTGAGGCGAAGGCCCCGTACCGGAGCATCCTGGAACGCTGGCTGCCCGGCTTCGCGCCGGTCGCCTGAGGACGTGCCGAAGGGCGGGTGCCGGTCGGCACCCGCCCTTCACTGTGCGGTGGTACTAGAGAACGCCCAGGTCGCGCGCCGACTGGAGGCGGCTGTTCATGGCGACGGTACGGGCGGAACGGGTTGCCTCAGTGCTCGTGGTGGTACGACCGGCCTGAGGCCGGCGCATTCGAGCCCTCGTCAACGCTTCGTGGAGTAGTTGCATCTCGTAGGCACCACTCGGAATGTTCAACATCGTCTTCTCACTCACTGCCGGTGTGACACCGGCGTCGTTGGAACGGGTCGGGAACATGTCAGGCTGCCAGCCGGACCGCGTTTCGCACCTCGGACAGCCCACTGGCCGCCAGGCGCGCCTCGGCCTCGACCCGGAGCGCGGCGTCACGAGCGACGTCCTCCTTGCGCGGGCGACCACGGGGCCGCTTGCGCGGGACGACCGCGCCACGCTCGAAGATCTCGCCGCCCCAGACACCCCACGGCTCCGCTCGCTCCACCGCACCAGCCAGGCACTCGACGCGCAGCGGGCAGTCCCCGCAGAGCGACTTGGCCAGCTCGAGCTCGGCAGGCGAGTCGGAGAACCACAGGTCGGGGTCGAACTTCCGGCAGGGCAGGTTCGCCTCCAACTCGATGCTCACGTCGAGGGGGGCCAACGCCAGACTCATCTCCCGGTCACCTCTCTCTCACTTCGATCTCGTGGATCGCATTCCGACGTACTTACGGCGGGCAAAAAACTGAGGCCGCGGATCCCGGTAGCGGGTTCCGCGGCCTCGAGGTGAGCCGGTGTCTGAGATTCAGACCGGTCTACCTCGAGGTGGAACGCCGCGGACATCCGTGCGCTTCTTGGCGCCATCGATATCCATGCCCGTGAAGCCACTGGTCCCCTCGACTCCGGCATTCGGCGCAACGGTCAGGTTCAGCTCGGCCTGAACCTGGTGCACCTGCGGAACCGACGGTCGTGGGGCCACGAGGGCCACCCGGACAGCCGACAGCGGAGCGAGGGCAGACGGCATCGCCGTCAGACGCTCATAGGTGAAGATCTTCACGGTGGCCACCTCCCTCACGTTCCTCGGATCGACTGGACCAACCCCCGTGAGCAGCCGGAATGGCGCCGCTCGCGTGGTGTGTCCTGAGGCTATTCCTCGCCTGGGCGCGAGGGCAAACGAATTTACGACGAGATTTCGAAAGTTTTCTCCGGGCAGACGTCGTCCACCCCCGCGCCCGCCACGAGCGCCAGTACCGACTCGCCGTAGAGGCCCAGTTTGCGAGGGCCGATGCCGGCGATCGCGATCAACTCCTCCGACCGGCCGGGCCGCCGCTCGGCCAACGCGGTCAACGTGGCGTCGGTGAACACCACGTACGCCGGGACCCTCTGCGCGCCGGCCACCCGCTGTCGCCACTCGCGGAGCCGTTCGTGCAGCTCGTCGTCGATGTCGGACGGGCAGGTGGGGCAACGGCCTAGCTTGCGGTCCGGGCCGGCGAGCAGGGTGGCGCCGCAGATCCGGCAGGACACGATCTGCGTCCGACGCCGCTCGGGTCGCCGGGGTCCACCCGGGGAGACGCCGGCCCGCTCGGTGCCGCCGGAGCGGTCCAGCTGGGGCAGGAACCGCGACGGCCGCCGGGCCCGACCGCCGGGCGAGCGCGCGGCGGCGTACGACAGCCAGAGCCACTGCCGGGCCCGGGTGATCCCGACGTACAGCAGCCGACGCTCCTCCTCGACCTGCTCGACGGTCTTGGCGTACGTGGTGGGCAGGGTCCCCTCGGCGAGGCCGACCAGGAAGACGGCGTCCCACTCCAGCCCCTTGGCCGAGTGCAGGGACGCCAACGTGACCCCGTCCACCGTCGGCACGTGCTGCTGCGCGGCCCGACGGGCCAACTCCTCGGTGAAGTCGGTGAGGGTGACCGGGCGCTCCACCGACGCGGCCTCGCCGATCGGCACCAGCTCGGGCGTGGCCGCGTACTCCTCGGCGAGCTGGACCAGCGCGGCCAGGGCCTCCCAGCGCTCGCGGGCGGCCCCGCCGGCCGGTGGCGCGTCCGGCGCCCAGCCGACGGCGGCGAGCGCCTCGACGACGGCGGCCGGCAGCGGCGTCTCCCCGGGGATCGACCGGGTGGCCGAGCGCAGGGCGACCATGGCCTGCCGGACCTCGGCGCGCTCGAAGAAGCGCTCGGCGCCCTGCACCACGTACGGCACGGCGGCCTCGGTCAGCGCCTTCTCGTACGCCTCGGACTGGGCGTTGGTCCGGAACAGGACGGCGATCTCCTTCGCCGGAGTACCGGCGTCGATCAGCGACCGGCAGCGCGCGGCCACCGCGTTCGCCTCGGCGGGCTCGTCGGTGAAGATCCGCAGGTCGGGTTCCGGGCCCGGGGGCCGCTGCCCGGTCAACTCCAGGCGCAGCCGGGCCTCGGTGCCGCGCGCCTGGGAGATCACCGCGTTGGCGAGCCCGACGACCTGTGGCGTGGAGCGGTAGTCCCGGACCAGTCGTACGACGGTGGCGTTGCGGTGCCGGCGCGGGAAGTCGACCAGGTACGCCGAGGTCGCCCCGGTGAACGAGTAGATGGTCTGGCTCGCGTCACCGACCACGGTCAGGTCGGTACGACCGCCCAGCCAGGCGTCCAGCAGCCGCTGCTGGAGCGGGTTGACGTCCTGGTACTCGTCGACCACGAAGTGCCGGTACTGGCCCCGGACCTGCTCGGCGACGTCCGGGTGCTCCTCGATGCCCCACACCGCGGCCCGCAGCATGTCCTCGAAGTCGATCACCCCGTTGGAGCGCTTGAGCTGCTCGTACGCGGTGAACACCTCGGCGACCTTCGCCGGCTCGTGGGGTGTGTCACGCAGCGCGCGGGCCGCCGCCACCACGTAGTCCCCCGGCTCGACGAGCGACGACTTGGCCCACTCGATCTCGCCGGCCAGGTCCCGCGCGGCGGCCCGGTCGGCCCGCAGACCGACCCGGGCGGCGGCGAGGGTGACCAGCCGCACCTTGCTGTCCAGCAGCTCGGGCATGGCGCGGCCGGCCAGCAGGCGGGGCGCGAAGTAGCGCACCTGACGCAGCGCGGCAGCATGGAACGTCCGTGCCTGGACGCCCTGCGCCCCGAGCAGCGTGAGACGGTGCCGCATCTCGGCCGCGGCGCGCGCGGTGAAGGTGACGGCGAGCACGTGCCGAGGGGAGATCTCACCGGAGAGCGCCCGATGGGCGATCCGGGAGGTGATCGCGCGGGTCTTGCCGGTGCCCGCCCCGGCGAGGATGCAGACCGGGCCGGCCGGTGCGGTCACCGCGGAGCGCTGCTCCGGGTCCAGCCCGGCGAGTACGCCTTCCGACGCTGAGTGAACCCCCACAACCAGGAATCATCTCAGCTCCCCCGGGCGTTGTAGCGGACAGCCTCGGCTTGATCGGCAAGCCGGCGGCCGGAGCAGTTGGAGGATCCGATCATGCTGACGATGTATTCCACTCCCTGGTGCGGCTACTGCCACCGGCTGAAGTCGCAGCTCGACCGGGAAGGCATCGGGTATGAGGTGGTCGACATCGAGCAGGACCCGAAGGCCGCGGAGTTCGTGATGAGCGTCAACGGCGGCAACCAGACGGTGCCGACGCTGCGTTTCGACGACGGCAGCGCCCTGACCAACCCGTCGATCACGCAGGTCAAGCAGCACCTGGCGACGCTGGGCGCCTGACTGACCGGCCGGCGCACCTCGACGAACGGCCGCCCAGCGGGGCGGCCGTTCGTCGTGTCCGACATCCGTCAACGCCGGAACGGCCGGCGGGCGACCGCGGTCACCGAACCGTCGATACCGGCGTCGAGCGGGTGGCGTGGCCCCGGCAGGGCCGGGGGTGGAGGTGTCGCGCCGCCGGACGGGGCGCTGAGGTGCCGACCGCGCCACAGGTAGCCGCCGGCGGCCAGGGTGGCCACCCCGACCAGGACGAACAGGGCCCGGTAGTCCAGGACGCCGACCAGCAGCGCGCCCGCACCGATGGAGATTGCCTGCGGCCCGCTGACCAACGCCTGAGTGGCGGCGGCCACCCGTCCGACGAGGGCGGTCGGGGTACGCCGCTGGATCAGGGTGTGCAGACCCACCATCGTCAGCGGCAGCGAGACGCCGGCCAGCAGCACCGCCCCGAACCCGAGTGGCAGTTCGGGGTACGCGAGAGCGAGAGCGGCCGGGGAGAAGAACGCCACGCCGGCGGCGAGCGTGCCGACCTCGCCGAGTCGCCGGACCAGGGCCGGTGAGCAGAGCCCGCCGCACAACCCGCCGACGCCCTGCACCATCACCAGCACGCCCACGAACGCGGCGTCCCGGTCCAACCCCTGGTCGACGTACGCGAAGATCAACGATTCGCTGAAGCCCATCACCAGCGACCCGAGCCCATAGCCGACCAGGGCCCGGCGCAGCGCCGGCTCACCGGTCAGGTGTCGCAGGCCGGCGCCCAGCTCGGCGGGCCAACGCAGCCGTACCGTGGGCGACGGCTGGGCCGGGCTCGGCACCGCGGTCACCACCACCGCGGCGGTCACGAAGCCGACCATGCCGATGCCGGCCAGCGCCCACCCGCCGAGCGCCGCGTAGAGCGCCGCGCCGACCAGCGGGCCGACCAGCCGCAACCCCTGGCGTACGGTCTGCAGCACGCCGTTCGCGTCGGCCAGCAGGTCCACCGGCACCAGTTGCCGGAGCAACCCGCTGAGCGCCGCGCCGAGCGTGATGGACGACAGCCCGTACAGGCCGGCGACCAGGTAGACCAGCCAGACGTCACCCGCGTCGCGGACGGTGAACAGCGGCGCGAGCAGTACGGCGGTGACCACGTTCGCGGTCACGAAGAAGGGTCGGCGCGGGTACCGGTCGACGAACCACCCGACGAGTGGCGCCATCGTCATCGGCGCGACGACGGCGAAGATGATGCCGCCGGCGAGCCCGTTGGAGCCGGTCAGGTCCTTGACCCAGATGGCGAGCGCGAGCAGCAGGATCGACTCGGCGGTCATGCTGGCCAGCAGGCCGCCGAAGAGCAGGCGGAAGTCGGGTCGGCGCAGGACGGTGCGCATGGGGTCCCTCCGGCAAGGTGGCGTGCCCGGCTGGGCGCGGTCGACGAGGCTGGGACCGCGGGTCCGTCATCGTCCGGCGTACCCGTGGTCCATTTTTGGTAAGACACGCCCCCGCCGGAACCTCCGACACCGGTCGCGCCGTCCATACTGGCCGTGGGGGGCGAATTTCATACAGTTACCGTCGCGTCTGCGGCGGACGACGGGAAAGAGGACACTGTGCCTCCTGCCGCACCCAGCCCAATCATGCGTCGCCGACGGTTGGGCATCGAACTGCGCAGCCTGCGCGAGAGCGCGGGCCTCACCGGCGACCAGGTCATCGAGCGGATCGGTTGGGCGTCCGCGTCCAAACTGTCCCGCCTCGAGAACGGCCGCAGTAGACCGGACCCACAGGACGTGAGCGTCCTGCTGGACCTGTACGGCGCCGACGCCGCCGCGCGCGAGGAGTTGCTCGGGATCGCCGGTGAGGCCGGCGACATGCGCGGCTGGTTGAAGAACTTCCCGGTGATGACGCAGCAGCAACGCAGCTGGGCCGAGTTGGAGGCGGGCTGCGCGGAGATCTCCGAGTACAACCCGGTGCTGGTGCCGGGCCTGCTGCAGACGGCGGGGTACGCGCGGGTCCGGCTCCAGTCGGCCCGGCGGGTGAGCGAGCGGGCCGGCGAGCAGGAGCCGGCCGACGAGTTGGAGACCGAGGTGAAGGCGCGGTTGGCCCGCCAGACGCTGCTGACGCGGGAGCCGCACGCGCCGACCTACACCGCCGTGCTGGAGGAGGCCGCCCTCGGCCGCCGATCCGGACCGCCCGAGGTGCTGCACGAACAGTTGCACCAGCTCTGCGAGTTGGCCCTGCTGCCGAACGTGACGCTGCACGTGCTGCCCCGTGACGTTCAGGTAGGAGATTGGTACCTTCCGCCGACCGCCTTCTCCCTCTATCGGTTCGCCGATCCACTCGATCCGGAGACATTGGCCATCGAAGGGGGGTTCACCGACGTCATGTCGACCGAGTCAATCACGCTAAATCGCTATAAAGTGGTGTTCGAGTGGCTATGCACGGCGGCACTAGACGCTTCGGACACCCTCTCCTGGCTGATCGAGGCGACGGGACGGCTGACCGGGGCGGCACCCGCATCCACAGTGGCGTTCGGGCCGGCAACGGCGCCGACCCAACGCCGCCGTGATTCGGGGCGGCTGACGGACCGGTGATCCACGGGGGACCCCTCCGTCGGGGCGTGCGGCACCACTCGTCCCATCGGATCGGTTCACATCAGGAGCAGAACCATGAACGACATCCACCACACGCCGTCCGTCTCCGCCAGCCTGGCGGACGCCCCGTGGCGTACCAGCACACGTAGCCAGACCTCCAACTGCGTGGAGGTCGCGCCGCTGGGCACCGGCCCGTCGGCGGTCGCGCTGCGCGACAGCAAGGACCGGGGTGGCCCGGTGCTGCTGTTCAACCGGGCCGGCTGGCTCGGCTTCATCGCTGGGGCGAAGACGGGCCAGTTCGATCTGAACTGATCCTCCACCGTGGGCGGGGCCGTCGGCACAGTGCCGGCGGCCCCGTTGTCGTGTCCGCCGACGGCCCCGCTGACCAGGGATCCGCCGATCGGACGACGCTCGGAACCAATAGGCGCGTTTCACTTGCTGGGACGGACACGCGGCGTAACATGACCCACGAGAACGTGGAACTTCCACACACCGGCTCATCCGTCGCGGTTCATCCGGAGACCCTTATGCGGTTCCTGATCGTTCGCACCGACATCCGTACCGTCGCCGACGGCGACATCGCCGCCGCCTGGGCGGACGGCCACCGCCTCCGCGACGAGACGACCACGCCCGAGCCGCGCCGGCAGACCGTGCACGCCGAGGACCGGGACGCCGCGCTGCTGCTGGCCCGGGCCCTGTCCACCGTCGGCGCGGTACGGGCCGGCAGACAACGGGTCAAGGTCCTGCCGCTCAGCGAGCCGCAGCCCGTGTTCCGGCGCAGACCCGGCCGCACCGGCACCTGACCCACCAGACGTCCGTCGTGGTCGGCTCGGCTCCCCCGCCGCGTCATACCGCTCCCACCGACCACGGCGGCCCGTGTTCCCGGCTCGTGACCGTCGCGGCAACGGCGGCCACGGGCCGGGACCGTGCTCAGCGCCCGGCGTCCACCCAACCGTCCAGCCAGCGGTGGATGAGGAACAGCGCGATCGACGACGGCGGCGGCAGGATCAGCCGGGCGCCGTCCCCCACGTCCACGGCCTTCCCGGCGCAGGCGGCCCCGATCTCCTCCCGCGTGAACCACCGGGCGTACGCGATCTCCGACGGGTCGACCCGTACCGGGTCCGCGGGGTCGGCGGTGGCCAGGAAGCCCAGCATCAGCGAGCCCGGGAACGGCCAGGCCTGGCTGCCGACGTACCCGATCCGTTCGACCGCGATGCCCACCTCCTCGCGGACCTCGCGCAGCACGGCGGCCTCCGCCGACTCCCCCGGCTCGACGTAGCCGGCCAGGCAGGAGTAGCGCCGCCCGCCCGGGGTGCCCGGCCAGCCGGCGTTGTTGCCGAGCAGGCAGCGGCCCTCGGCGCCGTCGACGCCGTCGTGCACCAGCACGATCATCGCCGGGTCGGTGCGCGGCCAGATCCGCCCGCCGTTGCGATCCACCCGCGACCAGCCGGCCTCGTCCATCACCGTGGGCGCACCGGTCGCCGTGGAGTAGCCGTGCCGGGTGTGCCAGTTCAGCAACGCGAGCGCGGTGGTGAAGATGCCGGCCTCCCGGTCGCCGAGCAGGTGGCCCACCTCCCGCAGGTTGACCGCCCGGGTGCCGGGCAGCGCCGGCAACGGGGCGTCGACCGCGAACACCGGCACCCCGTCCGGCTCGACACCGAGGAACATCGCCGTCGACTCCGCGCCGGCCGGCGCGTCGGCCGCACCGAACAGCACCAGCGTCGGGGGCGACACGTCGGTACGCGCCAGCGTCCGCCCGTCGTCGGTCGAATCGAGCAGGAGTACCCGGCCGCGCAGCCACGCCTCAGTCAGCCACTGCGCGTCACCCCGTCGGTGCGCGGCCCGATCCAGCGTCGAGCGCGCCAGCGGCGGCGCGGCCTCGCCGCTCACGGCAGCACCGGCTCGGTGTGCACGGGCGTCAGAGCGGCCAGCCCCGGAGTGATCCGCTCGGCATCACCGAGTACGACGACCACCGCCCTGGCGGGCGCGAGATAGCGGGCGGCGGCGTGGGCGACGTCGTCGACGGTCGCCTTCGCGAGCCGGGCCGCATACTCGGCGAGGAAGTCCAGGCGCAGCCCGTTGCCGGCGTACGCGCTGGTCAGCGCGGCCAGACCGGCCTGCGTGGACATACCGAGCTGGAGGGTGCCCAGCGCGTACTGGCGGGCCTGCTCCAACTCCTCCGGCTTCGGCGGCAGCGAGGCCAGCCGACCCAGCTCGTACGTGGTCTCCAGCAGCGCCGGACCGGTGACCTCGGTGGCCACCTCGGCCCCGGCGACCAGCACCGATCCGGCCACCGAGTGCTCGATCACCGAGTGCGGGCCGTACGTGTAGCCCTTGTCCTCGCGGATGTTCTCCACCCAGCGGGACGAGAAGTAGCCGCCGAAGATCAGGTTGGCCAGTTGCAGCGGGGCGTGGTCGGGGTCGGTACGCGGCACGGCGGGCAGCGCGACACGCAGCGAGGACTGCACCGAACCGGGCCGGTCGACGAGCAGCAGCGGCCCCGGTTCCAGCGGCGGGGTGGCCGGCAGGGTGGACGTACGCCCGGCCCCCGTCCACCCGGAGAGCGCCCGCTCCACCGCGTCCAGTGCCCTCTCCGGCTGCACGTCGCCGACCACCACCAACTGCGCACCGGCGGGGTGCACCCGCTCGGCGTGCAGGCTGCGCAGTGCCGCCGGTCGGACGGCACGGAGCTGGGCCGGCTCCGGCGTCTGGGTGGCGTACGGGTGCCGCCCGTAGATCCTCTTCAGCAGCGCTTCGCGGGCCAGGTGCGACGGCTGGCTCTGCGCCACCTGGATCCGGTCGATGAGACGGTCCCGTTCGGCGGCCACCTCGTCGTTCGGATAGCTGGCGCCGGTCAGCACCTCGGCCAGCAGCTCCAGCATCCGGTCCAGGCCGGTGACCAGCGCCGCGCCGGAGATCATCAGCCGGTCCGGGTCGACGCCCGCGGAGAGACCGCCGCCCACCTTCTGCAGCTCGGCGGCGAGCTGCACGCTGGTCATCGACTCGGTGCCGGAGAGCATGGTCTGCGAGAGCATCGCGCCGCGCGCGAGGTGGGCGCGGCCGAACGGCACCCAGAGCCGCAGCTCGACCAGAGGCACCGCGGGCCGGCGTACCGCGATGACGGTGAGCCCGTTGCCCAGCGTGCGCTCGGCCTCCTTGGGAACCTTCAGCTTGCGGGTCGGACCGAGCGCGGGCAGCGTACGCGGCCCGACGGTGGCGGTGGTCGTGGTCGTGGTGGTCATCGGGCGCCTCCGGGGATGACCTCGACCGACGCGCGGCGCTCGGGGCGCAGGGTGGCCGCGGCGGCCCGGACCTGCTCCTCGGTGACGTCGCCGACCAGTCGGGGCAGGTCGTTGAGCAGGCCCGGCTCGCCGCGTTGCTGCTCGAGGACGGCCATCCGCAGCGCCCGGCCGAGCACGGCGTCGGTGTCGCGGAGCAGGTGGGTGGCCATCCGCGCCTGGGTGCGGGCCAGCTCGCCGTCGGTCAGCCCGTCGGTGGCCAGCCGGTCCAGCTCCTCGTCGACGGTGCGCAGCACCTTGTCCACGTCGCCGCCGGGCGGCAGGTGCGCCTGCAACAGCAGCGCCGTGGGGTCGCGCACGTCGAACGGGTCCCCCATGAAGCCGAGGTAGCCGCCCAGGCTGGTCACCGTGCGGTCGCGCTGCACGAGGCGTTCGACCAGGCGGGACGCGTCGCCGTCGGTGAGCACCTCGGCCAGCACCACGTACGGCAGGTAGCCGGCGAAGTCGCCGACCGGGTCGGGCACCCGCCACGCGCCGGCCACCGCCGGCAACGGCGCCAGCGCGTCGGTGTACGAGCTGCGCCGCTCGGCGGTCAGGTCGGGCTCGGTGAAGTCGGGTCGCCGTGGCGCGGGACGGGCCGGCACGTCACCGAAGTGCCGGGTGACCAGCTCGGTCGCCTCGGCCACGTCGATGTCCCCGCTGATGGCCAGGACCGCGTTGCCGCTGGCGTAGTAGTGGCGGAAGAAATCGGCGGCGTCGGCGACGGTGGCCGACTCCAGGTCGTCGAAGGAGCCGTAGCCGTCGTGCGCGTTCGGGAAGGTGTCGAACATGACCGGCGGCAGGGTCAACCAGGGGAAACCACCGTACGGCCGGCTGAGCACGTTGACCCGGATCTCCTCCTTCACGACGTCGACCTGGTTGCGCAGGTTTTCCTCGGTCAGTCGGGGCGCCCGCATGCGGTCCGCCTCCAGGAACAACGCGCGTTCCAGCGCGTTGCTCGGCAGCGTCTCGAAGTAGTCGGTGTAGTCCAGGTGGGTGGAGCCGTTGAAGGTGCCACCGGCGCCCTGGACGTGCCGGAAGTGGGCCAGCTTCTCCAGGTTCTCCGAGCCCTGGAACATCAGGTGCTCGAAGAGGTGGGCGAAGCCCGTCCGCCCCTGGGGTTCGGAGCGGATGCCGACGTCGTAGACCACCGCCACCCCGATCACCGGGGCACTGCGATCGGGGGTGAGGACCACCCGCAGGCCGTTGTCGAGGGTGAACCGCTCGACCGGATACTTCGTCGCTGGAATTCTGGATCTCCGCGCCGCCACGGGATCGACCCTAGCGCGTCGCAACCCCCGCCACCGGCGACCTCCGCGGAGCCGCCGTCACCCGCGCGGCGAGCCGGGACGGCCGACGACGGCGAGCGGTCACCAGTTGCCCTTCGAGCCTCCCGGACGCCGCGAGTTAACCCAGCAAGACAGTAGGAAATGCCGACATAACTGAGACGCCCCATCCCGGTATATGGATCGCCCTTGACGCTGACCACGGCCTGGCCCACTCTTCCTACCAACTAAGTAGGAATACTGCGGATTGGATGGACGATGAGACGTCTTCCCCTGCGCCGGTTGGTCACCCTGGCCACCCTCACCGCCCTCGGCGCGGCGACCCTGGCCAGCACCGCCGCGTGCGGCGACGACAGCGAGGGCGCGGGGGGCGGCTCCGGCCCGGTGACCCTGCGGCTCGGCTACTTCCCCAACAT
Organism: Micromonospora sp. bgisy143; assembly: GCF_057708145.1. NCBI lineage: Bacteria > Bacillati > Actinomycetota > Actinomycetes > Micromonosporales > Micromonosporaceae > Micromonospora > Micromonospora sp. bgisy143. The sequence goes on along the minus strand of NZ_JBYIRN010000028.1, from coordinate 74,591 downwards.
CACCCACGCGCCGGCCGTCGTCGGCGTGGAGAAGGGCATCTTCGCCGAGAAGCTCGGCGCCGACGTCAAGCTGGAGCCGAAGACCTTCAACGCCGGCCCGGCCGCCATCGAGGCCGTCTTCTCCGGCGCGCTGGATGCGACCTACATCGGCCCGAACCCCACCGTCAACGCGTTCTCCAAGTCCAAGGGCGAGGCGGTCCGGGTCGTCTCGGGCGCGGCCTCCGGCGGCGTGGCACTGGTCGTCAAGCCCGGCATCAACGGCCCGCAGGACCTCAGGGGCAAGAAGGTCGCCACCCCGCAGCTCGGCAACACCCAGGACGTGGCCGTCCGCTACTGGCTCAAGCAGCAGGGGCTGACCACCACCAAGGAGGGCGGCGGCGACGTCAAGATCGTGCCGCAGGAGAACGCGCAGACGGTCGAGACGTTCACCAGCGGCGCGATCGACGCCGCCTGGGTACCCGAGCCGTTCGTGTCCCGACTGGTCAACGCCGGCGGCAAGGTGCTCGTCGACGAGCGGGACCTCTGGCCGGACAAGAAGTTCGTCATCACCAACCTGCTGGTCAGCACCAAGTTCCTCAAGGCACATCCGGACGTCGTGCAGAAGCTGGTCGACGGCCAGGTCGCCGCGAACGAGTTCGTCAACAGCAAGCCGGACGAGGCCCAGCAGGCCATCTCCGACGCGATCGGCAAGATCACCGGTAAGCCACTGGACCTCAAGCTGATCAAGCAGGCGTGGCCGACGTTGGAGTTCACCAACGACCCGATCGCCACCTCGCTGAAGACCGGGCTCGACCACGCCGTCGAGGTCAAGCTCACCGAGCCCGTCGACCTCAAGGGACTGTACGACCTGACGTACCTCAACAAGGCGCTCAAGGCGGCCGGCAAGCCCGAGGTCACGCAGCCATGACGTCGACCACGACGACGCCGCAGAGCGCGACCGCCGCGGTCGCGCTCTCCGGCGTGACCAAGGTGTACGGGCGCGGGGCGAGCGCCGTACTGGCCCTGGACGGGGTCTCCCTCGACGTCGCGCCGGGCGAGTTCGTCTGTCTCGTCGGTGCCTCCGGGTGCGGCAAGAGCACGCTGCTCAACCTGGTCGCAGGTCTGGACCGGCCCAGCGGCGGCGAGATCGGCATCGCCGGCGGCGCCGACCCGGGCCTGATGTTCCAGGAGCCGGCGCTGTTCCCCTGGCTCACCGTCGAGGCCAACGTGGAGGTGCCGCTGAAGCTGCGCGGCCTCTCCCGCGCCGAACGCCGCGACCGGGTGGCCCAGTTGCTGCGCACGGTGCACCTGTCCGAGTTCGGCCGCAAGCGTCCGCACGAGTTGTCCGGCGGGATGCGCCAGCGGGTCGCGCTGGCCCGCACCCTGGCCCTGGACACGCCGGTGCTGCTGATGGACGAGCCGTTCGGCGCGCTGGACGCGATGACCCGCGACATCCTGCACGACGAGCTGGAACGCATCTGGTCCGAACGCCGGCTCTCGGTCCTGTTCGTCACGCACAACGTCCGCGAGGCCGCCCGGCTGGCCGACCGCATCATCCTGCTCTCCAGCCGCCCCGGCAGGATCATCTACTCCACCAAGGTGGACATCCCCCGGCCCCGCCGGATCGACTCTCCCGAGGTCGCCGCGATCGCCGCCGAGGTCACCGAACGACTTCGTACGGAGGTGGGCCGCCATGGCCAGTGACACCCTCACCAGCACGGCGCGTACCGACGCGGAGATCACCGGCCTGGACGCGCTGGAGATCGCCGGCCGGGAGAAGGAGGTCTCCCGGGGCGCCCGGCTCTGGGCGGCCACCTGGCCCAAGCTGGCCGCGCTGGCCATCGCCATCCTGGCCTGGCAGCTCGTGGTCCTCTCCGGCTGGAAGCCGCCGTACTCCCTGCCCGGTCCGCTGGTCGTCGGCCGGGAGTTGGTCGCCCAGGCCCAGGGCCCGCAGCTCTGGGAGGGCCTGGTCACCACGCTGCGCCGGGCCGCTGTCGGGTACGTCTTCTCGGTCGCCGTCGGCCTTCTGCTGGGCCTCGCGGTGGCCCGCTCGAAGGTGCTGCGCGCCGCCATCGGCTCGATGATCACCGCGTTGCAGACCATGCCGTCGATCGCCTGGTTCCCGCTGGCCATCCTGCTGTTCGAGCTGAGCGAGAAGGCGATCTTCTTCGTGGTGGTGCTCGGCGCGGCGCCGTCCATCGCCAACGGCGTGATCTCCGGCGTGGACTACGTGCCACCGCTGTTGCTGCGCGCCGGCCGCAACCTGGGCGCGCGCGGGCTCAACCTCTACCGGTACGTGATCGCGCCGGCCGCGCTGCCGGCGATCGTCGCCGGACTCAAGCAGGGTTGGGCGTTCTCCTGGCGGAGTCTGATGGCCGGCGAGCTGATCGTGGTCGGCATCTCGCAGACCTCGCTCGGCGCGCAGCTCACCTACTCCCGGGAACTGTCCGACGCGCCGTGGCTGCTCTCCACGATGATCGTCATCCTGGTGCTCGGCCTGGTCGTGGACGCGGCGTTCGGCGCGGCCGACAAGGCGATCCGCCGTCGCTGGGGCGTACTGGACCAGGCCGGTCAGTGACGTGTACGTCTCCGCGCGCAGCGACTACGCGCTCCGGGCGATGCTCGCCGTCGCCGCCGCCGCACCGGGTGGCGACGGCGACGGCGAGCTGGTCAAGGCGGGCAGCCTGGCCGAGGTGCAGGACATCCCGCTCAGCTTCCTTCAGGGCATCCTGCTCGACCTGCGCCGGGCCGGCCTGCTGCACAGTCATCGCGGCGCCGATGGTGGGTACGCGCTGACCCGACCGGCCACCGAGATCACCATCGGGGACGTGCTGCGCGCGGTCGGTGGGTCACTGACCACCGTGCGCGGCCTGCCGGCCGAGCGGGCCGGCTACCACGGGGTGGCCGCCGGGCTCACCGACGTCTGGCTGGCGGTGCACGGGGCGATCGCCACCGTGGTCGACAGCACCACCCTCTCGGATCTGCTGGCCAACAACCACCCCGACCTAACCCCCTCCTAACCCCGCTCCCAGCCCCGCTCCTAACCCTCTCCCAGCCCCGCGATCTTGCACTTTCTGCGGCGACAAAGGGGACGCATCACGGCAAGTCGACGACCGAAACTGCAAGATCGACGAGCTGGGCGCGCGCGGTGGGCGCGCGCGGTGGGCGCGCGCGGTGGGCGCGCGCGGTGGGCGCGCGAGGTGGGCGCGCACGTGGGCGCGGTGGCGGTGTGGTCGGGCCGGTGCCCCGCCGGCCCGACCACACCTCGTACCGATCCCCACCGCGCCTGCCCCTCCGCCGGCGACGGTGGGCCGGTCGCCGCTCAGCCCCGGTGCTCGACCGTCGGACCGGAGCCCGGGTCGCCAGGACTGCGCAGCTCCACCAGACCGGCGGGAGCGTTGCCCGCCGTGGTGGCATGCCAGGGGCCGAAGGCCGCGACCATGGCGAGGAGCAACCCGGCGAGCCCTACCGCGACCACCAGAATCAGTTCACGCAGCGCCCCCGAGCCGGCTTCGCCCGCCATGGCCGCTCCTCCCCGTACCGGGTCCCCCGCCCGGCTCCCCCCGCAGGTCAGCTTCGACCACCGTGGAGCAGGGCACAGTCGGCCAGCCGACCCAATGGAGGCTGATTGCCGATTCAGCCGAACGGTCAACCGGCGGCGGAAACGAACCGACCCGCCCCGCCGGAGCGGAACGGGTCGGTGCCGTGCGGAGCGGATCAGACCGTACGGGGGCGGCGCGGACGGCGGGACCGGCCCGACGCGCGGTGCGCGGAGCGGGGTGCGCCGTCCGTGGCCGAGCCACCCGCGGCCCGACCCCGGGTGGCCGCCACCTGCGGGGCGGCGATGGTGACCGGCACGCCGGAGGGCTCACGGGCCCCGGTGACCCGGGCCAGCGCCTCGTCACCCGGGCGCACCTGGACCGACTGCGGGCGGATGCCGGCGGTGGCCATCAGCCGGGACACGTCGCGGCGCTGCTCGGGCAGGACCAGCGTCACCACCGAGCCGGACTCACCGGCGCGGGCCGTCCGACCACCCCGGTGCAGGTAGTCCTTCGCCTCGGTCGGCGGGTCCACGTTGACGACCATGTCGAGGCCGTCCACGTGGATGCCCCGGGCCGCCACGTCGGTGGCGACCAGCGCGGTCACCTGACCGTTGCGGAACTGCTCGAGGATGCGGGTGCGCTGGGGCTGGGACTTGCCGCCGTGCAGCGCGGCGGCGCGTACCCCCTTGGAAAGCAACTGGCGGGCGAGCCGGTCGGCGCGGTGCTTGGTGCCCATGAACAGGATCGTGCGGCCCTCCCGGGCCGCGATCCGGGCCAGCGCGTCGGGCTTGTCGAGCGCGTCGACGTGCAGTACGTGGTGGGTCATCGCGGTGACCGTGGCGGTGCCCGGGTCGACCGAGTGGGTCACCGGGTTGCTGAGGAACCGGCGGACCAGCCGGTCGACGCCGCCGTCCAGGGTGGCGGAGAAGAGCATCCGCTGACCCCGCGGGGCGACCTGCTCCAACAGCTTGGTCACCTGCGGCAGGAAGCCCATGTCGGCCATCTGGTCGGCCTCGTCCAGCACGGTGATCTCCACCTGGTCGAGCCGGACGTCACCGCGGTTGATCAGGTCGTGCAGGCGGCCGGGCGTCGCCACCACCACTTCGGCGCCGGCGCGCAGCGTGTCCGCCTGACGCTGCAACGACAGTCCGCCGACGACGGTGGCGCAGCGCAGCCCGACGGCGCGGGCGTACGGGGCCAGCGCGGTGGTCACCTGCTGGGCCAACTCACGGGTGGGCACCAGCACCAGGGCCAGCGGACGACCCGGTCGGGCCTTGCGGCCGGCGGTACGGGAGAGCAGGGGAAGCCCGAAGGCGAGCGTCTTTCCGGAGCCGGTGCGACCCCGACCGAGCACGTCCCGGCCGGCGAGCGAGTCGGGCAACGTGGCCGACTGGATCGGGAACGGCTCGGTGATGCCCTGCGCGGTCAGCGCGCTCAGCAGCGCCGGGGCCAGACCGGTATGGGCAAAAGACGGAACAACTGTGGTCACGCAAAAGCCTTCCTCGACGCGGCACGTGTCGAGGGAGGGTGCCGAACTCGGCACTGTGTCAACCGGCGACGCAGGGCCGCCAGGACTCACAAGCACGAACCGATTGGAGTACGGGCCGGCCCGCCGCCGGGCCGGCACCTGCGGAGGCAGGCGGCGGCGGGGCGGGCCGGTCCCGTCACCGTCACACCCGGAGGGCGCGACAGGTAATGCTGACCGATCCGAAGATCAGAGCGGGCGGATGTTCTCCGCCTGCGGGCCCTTCTGGCCCTGGGTCACCTCGAACTCGACCCGCTGGTTCTCGTCCAGGCTCCGGTAGCCGGAGGACTGGATCGCCGAGAAGTGGGCGAAGACGTCAGCGCCGCCGCCGTCCGGGGTGATGAAGCCGAAGCCCTTGTCAGCGTTGAACCACTTCACGGTGCCAATAGCCATGTGTTTCGTCTCCTTGACGGAACGTCGAGCCCGCACGTGTTGCGGACTCGAAGAGGAGCGCTCCGCGCGGGAATGCGCGAATCGCCTGTCGCTTCTGGTCGCCCCGCCCGGAGAACTCCGGACACAACAAAGAGCGCCTGGGGCCACAATCCCGCCAGGCGCACACAGAGTCTCTGGTAACCAAAACTGCAACCCGGTCAACGTACCACGGATTTCCCCGTGATGGTCAAACCTGGGTGGAATCCACCGGCAGGTGAGCGATCATGGCGGTGAGCCCGGTCACGTCCAGCAGATCGGTCGGACGGACGGTCACCCCCTCCCGTACGTAGTGGAACGCCGCGCCCACCCGCTCCACCGGAACACCGGCCAGCTCGGCCCAGGCCAGCCGGTACACGGCCAGTTGGACCGCCGCCACCTGGGCCGCCGGTCCGGTGGGACGCGCGCCGGTCTTCCAGTCGACCACGTCGAACCGGTCGCCCGGCCGGGCGAAGACCGCGTCCATCCGCCCCCGGACCACCACCCCCGCGATCACCGTGGCGAACGGCACCTCCACCTCGACCGGCACCCGGTCGGCCCACTCGCTGGCCAGGAAGCGCTCCTGAAGCTCGACCAGCGCCTCGTCCGGTGCGGCATCCGCGTCCGCCGCACCGGGCAACTCGTCCACGTCGAGCAACCGGTCGGCGCCGAAGCGCTGCTCCAGCCACGCGTGAAAGGCGGTGCCCCGGCGGGCGTACGGATTGGGCTCGGTGGGCACCGGACGGCGCAGCGTACGGGCCAACGCCGCCGGGTCACGCCGCAACGCCACCAGCTGGGTGACGCTGAGCTGCCCGGGCAGGGCCACCTCGACCGCGCCGGAGAGTCGGGTCAGCTCGGCCCGCTCGGCGAGCAGCAGGTCCGCCTCGCGCCGCCAGCGCGCCACCTCCGGATCGGCCTCCGGCTCGACCGCCTCGACCTGCCCCGCAGGCTCGACGTCCGATCCGATCGACAGCACCGGCCCGACCGGCCCGGGCAGCGCCGAGGCCGGACCATCCGTCATCAGTCGGCGGACCAGCCCGGCCGCCTCGGCCAACGCCGGCCGGCGGCCACCCAACGGATCGGCCGGCCACTCCGCGCGGAGCACCACCTCGGCCGTCGGGTTCGTGGCGTCCGGGGTGGGCTCCGGCGTCCACGCGTCGACCAGGTGACCGGGGCCGCCGTCCAGACAGGCGTCGTACACCTCGGTCAGGAAGACCGACGGACCCCGCGGCCGCTTCGTGCCCTCCCCCCACCAGTACCCGGAGCAGAGCAGCAGCCGGCGCGGCCGGGTGACCGCGACGTACGTGAGCCGACGTTCCTCGCGCTCGTCGTGCGCCCGCCAGGCATCGGTGAAGTCGGCCACCGCCCGGGCCACGGCGCGCTGGTCGGCCGCCTCGTCGAGCGCCAGCTCGGGCAGCCCGTCGGCGTCCCCGCGCAGCGGGAACGGCAGCACGCCCAGACCGCCCAGCCAGTGGTCGGAGTTGCGGACCGGACCGGGCCACGAGCCACGGCACAGGCCCGCCACCGCCACCACGTCCCACTCCAGGCCCTTGGCGGCGTGCGCGGTGACCACCTGCACCGCGCCCTCCACGACCTCGACCTCGCCCGGCGCGAGGCCGCGCTCCTCGTCCTCGGCCGCGGCCAGGTAGGACAGGAAACCGGACAGCGTCGCGCCGGGCGTCTCCCCGCTGAACCGGGCCGCCACGTCGGCCAGCGCGTCCAGGTGACCCCGGGCCAGGCCGGCGTCGCCCGCGCCGTCCCGGCCGGCACGCACCGCGACCTCCACGTCCAGGCCGATGGTCCGCTCGATGTCCGCGATCAGATCCGGCAACGCCTGGTCCAGGCGGTAGCGCAACAGCGCCAACTCGGTGCCGTACGCCCGCAGCCGCGCGAACCCCTCCGCCGAGTACGCCTGCGCCGGCCCGAGATCGGCCAACGCCTCCACCAGGGTCGCCTCGTCCAGCAGGTCGGGGCTGATGTCCGAGTCCTCATCGACGGCCACCTGTTGGCGGGCCTTCGCGATACCCCGCGCCCGTCGGTGCAGCGCCACCAGATCACGCGGCCCGATCCGCCACCGGGCGCCGGTGAGCAACCGCAGCAGGGCGGCCCCGTCGGTCGGGTCGGCCAGCACCCGCAGCGTGCACACCACGTCCCGGACCTCGGGGGTGTCCAGCAGGCCGCCCAGCCCGACCACCTCCACCGGCAGGCCGCGCTCACGCAGCGCCGACTCGATCGCCGGGATCTGGCTGCGGACACGGACCAGCACGGCCGTCGTCGGGCGCTGCGCCACCGGAATGTGCTCGGGCGCCGCGCCCGGCATCCGGGCCGCGCCACGCCACGCGGCGAGCACGCTGTCGGCGATCCACGCGGCCTCGTCGGCGTACGTGTGCAGCAGCGCGCAGTGCACCGTGCCCCCGGCCGCCCCGCCGGGGCTGCGGTGCGGAATCGGGTCCCGGACGGTCAGCGCGGACCGGAGCTCCGGAACCCGTGCGCCGGCCGCCCGCAACGGCGTGGAGAGCGCGTTCGCCACCCGCAGGATCTCCGGGCGGTTACGCCAACTGGTGGTCAACCCCAGTGCCCGCGCCGGCTCGCCGTCGGAGCGCGCGAACTCGGTGGGGAACCGGTCGAGGGTGCCGGCGCTGGCACCCCGCCAACCGTAGATCGACTGGCACGGGTCACCCACCGCGGTCACCGGGTGCCCACCGCCGAACAGCGCGTTGAGCAGCACCACCTGGGCGTGGCTGGTGTCCTGGTACTCGTCGAGCAGCACCACCCGGAAGCGGTCCCGCTCGATCTCGCCGACCGCCGGGTGGTCCCGGGCCACCCGGGCCGCCCGGGCGAGCTGGTCGGCGAAGTCCATCGCCTCGAAGTCCAGCTTGCGCCGGGCGTACGCGCGCACCAGCGGCAGCAGACGCAGCCGGGTCTGTTGCAGGGTGAGCGCCTTGCGCACGTCGGCGTAGACCCGGCCGGGGCGCGACTGCACCTCGGCGAAGAACCGACCGGTCCAGGCCGCCAGCTCGTCCGGGCCGACCAGGTGCTCGTCCAGCTCCCCGGCGAGCGCCAGCACCGCGTCGGTGATGGTGCTCGGCATCCGGTCCACCTCGGACATGTCGCCGTCATAGTTGCGTACCAACAGGTCGACCAACTGCCAGCGGGACGCCTCGGTCAACAGCCGGGTGGACGGCTCGTAGCCGGCCCGCAGACCGTGCTCGGTGACGATCCGCCCGGCGTACGAGTGGTAGGTGGAGACGGTGGGTTCACCGGCGAGCGGGTCGTCGAGCGGGTCGCGGCCGTGCCGGCCGACCCGGCGGATCAGTTGGTCGAGTCGGGTCCGGACCCGGTGGGCCAGCTCACCGGCGGCCTTGCGGGTGAAGGTCAGCCCGAGGACCTGCTCCGGACGCACGTACGAGTTGGCCACCAGCCAGACCACCCGGGCGGCCATCGTCTCGGTCTTGCCGGAACCGGCCCCCGCGACGACGAGCAGCGGCTCCACCGGGGCGGCGATGATGGCGGCCTGCTCGCGGGTCGGCGCCGGCAGCCGCAGCAGCTTGGCCAGCTCCACCGGCGTGTACCGGGGGCCGGAGTCGGCGAGCCGGGGCGTCGGCGCGGGACCCGCGCCGAACAGGGTGGGCTGGGTCACTGTGTCATCTCAGTTCGGGACTGCGGGGCTCGCAACACCGGCTCACTCCTCGCCCTCACGGGTTCTCCGGGGGACGGACGGTCGGCGGCTCGACCACCTGGCGTCCCTGCCCGGAGACCGGACAGCTGGTCCGCACCGGGCAGACCCGGCACTTGGAGTTGGCCACCGCGGCGAACGTGGCGGCTGCCATCGTATCGGCGGTCCGCCGGACCAGCGCCGTCGCCCAGCCGGCCGCCGGCCCCTCCCCCGCCGCGGGCTGGTTCTGCTCCCGGGCGTCCTTCGCCGACGTGCCGAGCTGCACCAGCGCCGCACCACCGGACTCGTCGCCGAACTCGGCGAACGCCCCCGCCTCGACCGCCGCCTGGTACGCGCCGAGCTGCGGGTGCTCGGCCAGCTCGCTGCCGGTGACCGCGGTCGACTTGCCGGTCTTGAGGTCGATCACCACCAGCCGGCCGGCCTCGTCGACCTCCAGCCGGTCGACCCGCCCGGCCAGCTCGACCGGACGGTGCGGATCGTCCAGGCGCACCGCGAACTCGTGCTCGATGGCGAGCAGCCGGCGCGGGTTGGTGGCCAGCCAGCGCAGCAGCTTGTCGACCATCGCCTCGGCGCGCTCGCGCTCGGGCCCGGCCATCCAGCGGGCGGCCAGCTCGATCGCGTCGAACCGGGCGGCCACGTAGTCGAGCAGGGCACCCCGGTCGGCGCTGGCGTCCTCGGCGAGCATCGCGGCGGCGTGCACCAGGTTGCCCACGCCCTGCGCGGTGCTGGTCGGGCCGCTTCCGCCGTGCCGTTCCAGCAGCCAGCGCAGGCTGCACCGCAGCGCGCTCTCCATCGCCGAGGGTGTCACCCGCACCGGCTCCCCGTCGTCGACGAGGGGCCGGTCGTCGGAGAGCGCGCGCAGCCCCCACCAGTCGTCGGGGTGCGCGCCGGGCACTCCGGCGGCGGCGAGCCGCGCCAGCTCGGCCGCCGCGGCGCGCCGCCGGGCCGCCGGCGCGGCCGGGTCGATGATGACGATACGCAGCTCGGCGACCAGCGCCGGCAGGGTGAGCGCCCGGGGCGGCCGGGTGACCGGCAACGCACCCGGTTCGGCCGGCCCGTCGTCCTCGTCGGCCAGACCGTCACCACCACCGACGGCCGCGTCGGTGGCGGCCCCGCCGTTGCCGACCGCGCTGCTGGTGGAGGCGTCGGTGGCGGGCCCACCACCGGTCGGGCCGGTGCGCGGGGCGGGCGGGTTCGGCGGGGCGGTGGGCGGGGCGGGCGGGTTCGGCGGGGCGATCGGACCCAGCTCGTGCAGGAACCGGCTGGGCTGCTCCTCGTGGTCGTCGCCACCGACCGCCGCCGACGCCACCGCGCTGACCAGCAGGCGGTGCCGGGCCCGACTGATGGCGACGTGGAACAGCCGGCGCTCCTCGTCGAGCAGCGCCGAGGTCTGGCCCACCACGTTCGCGGCCCGGGCGCCCCCGACGGACCGGCCGGCCAGGACGTCGACCAACCGTTCCGAACCGAGCAGGCTGCCGCGCAGGCGCAGGTCCGGCCAGATGCCCTCCTGGACGCCGGCGATCGCCACCAGGTCCCACTCCAGACCCTTCGCGGCGTGCGCGGTGAGTAGTCGTACCGCCGCGCCCCGGTCGGCGGTCGGCGCGATGGTGTCCGCCGGCAGGTCCTGCGCGAGCACGTGGTCGAGGAAGACCTCGGTACGCGCGCCGGGTAGCCGGTCGGTGAAGCGGGCCGCCGCGTCGAAGAGCACCAGCACGGCGTCCAGGTCGCGGTCGGCCGCCTCGGCCCGCCGACGCCGGGCCAGGTCGCCCTCGCCGGCCACCGGCCGCCCCTGGGCGATCGCGCCGGCCCAGCGCTCGGCCAGCCCACTGGCGTCCCAGACCTCCCAGAGGACGGTCTCGGCGGTGGCACCGGGTTGGGCGGCGGCGTCCCGGGCGGTGGCCAGCAGCCCGGCGACCGCCTGCGCCGGCTCCGCCCAGCGCCGGTCGATACCGGCCAGCTCCGTCGGGTCGCGCAACGCCTCGACGATCAGCTCGCCGGACGGACGGCGGTCGCCCCCGGCCAGCGCCAGGGCGCGCAGCCCCTGCCGCAGCCGCCGTTCGGCAAGCGGATCCGCGCCACCCAGCGGCGAGTGCAGGAGCGCGACCGCGGCCTCCTCGTCCAGCCGGTCCGGCTCGAGGGCGCACCGCAGCAGGAGCAGCAGCGGCGCCACCGCGGGTTGCAGGTGCAGCGGCAGGTCCTCGCCGTGCACCACGGTCGGTACGCCGGCGGCGTGCAGCGCGCGTTGCAGGGTCGGCAGTTGCAGGGCGGTGGAGCGCACCAGCACCGCCATCCGCGACCACGGCACACCGTCGAGCAGGTGGGCCGAGCGCAGCATGTGGGCCAGCCAGGCGGCCTCGCTGGTGGCCGACCGGAAGGTGTGCACCTCGACCACGCCGGCGGGAGCGTCCGGCAGCGGACGCAGCCGGCGGTGCGCCGTCGGACCGCGGAGCCGGCGGCCCAACCGGGCCATCGCGTCGAGCAGGACCGGCCCGGCCCGGTACGAGGTGTTCAGCAGCACCTGCGCGGCCGGTGCTCCGGAGGCCGTCCGGAACCGGTGCCGGAAGGTGGACACACCGGCCGGGTCGGCGCCCCGGAAGGCGTACGTGGAGGAGTCGGGGTCGGCGAACGCGACGAGCGACTTGCCACCGCCGGCGATGACCGAGAGCAGTTCGAGTTGGGCGGGGTCGTTGTCGGCCAGCTCGTCGACGTACACGTGGGCGAGGCGGTGGCGCTCGGCGGCCAGCAGCTCCTCGTCGTCGCGCAGCAGACCGGTGGCGGCCCGGACCAGCTCGGCCGGGTCGTACGCGATCGAACCCCGGTTGCTGACGTCGCGCAGCGCGAGCACCTCGACGTACTCCCGCAGGAAGCGCGCGGCGGCCGGCCAGTCGGCGCGACCGAGCCGCTCGCCCAGCCGGGCCAGGTCGCCCGGACCCACACCGCGTTCGGCGGCGCGCATGAGCAGGTCACGCAGCTGGCCGGCGAAGGCCCGGGTGCGCAGGGCCGGACGCAGGTCGGTGGGCCAGCCGACCGGGTCGTCCTCGGGCGTCTCGCCCACCACGTCGAGCAGCTCACGGATGATCAGATCCTGCTCGGGGCCGGTCAGCAGGCGGGGTGACGGTTCGCCACGCTCGGCGGCGGCGCGGCGCAGCAGCCCGAAGGCGTACGCCGGGAAGGTACGCACCAGCGGCTCACGCAGCACCCGGTAGCCGTCCTGCGCGACCCGGGCCTCGATACGTTGGCGCAGCGCGGTGGCGCCACGACGGCCGAAGGTCAGCACGAGGATCCGTTCCGGGTCGACCCCCTCGGCGACCCGGGCGGCGACCGCCTCGACGAGGGTGCTGGTCTTGCCGGTGCCGGGACCACCGACGACGAGCATCGGCCCGTCGGTGTGGCCGACGATCTCGGTCTGGACGGGATCGGCGTGCCAGCGTGGGCCCGTTTGGCCGGTGGCGACGACAGCACCGTCACCGGACGCGGCCCCGTCCCCCAGCGCCGGCCCGTCGGGCCGCCGCACCAACCGGTACGCCTGCATCACCAAATCCCATCACCCCCCTACGACAGCAACCCCACCCCACGCCGTCGCGTCGGTCGTGTGGGTGGCGGCACGACACGCCGACGGCCCTGCCGCCACCCGCACGACCGACGCGGTGGCTCGGAGTCAGGGTAGGTGGGACTCCAGCGCCTTGAGCGCCTCGGGGACCGTGCCGACCACGGTCAGCAGGTCGAGGCCGGCCGGTTTGAGGAAGTGCTGGTCGGTGATGGTGTGCAGCCAGTCCAGCAGGGGCCGGTAGAAGCCGTCGGTGTCGATCAGCACCATCGGCTTGGCGTGCAGCGCGAGGGTGGCGGTGGTCCAGACCTCGAACAGCTCGTCCAGGGTGCCCAGACCGCCGGGCAGCGCGAGGAAGGCGTCCGACCTGTCGATCATCAACGTCTTGCGGTCGGCCATCGTGTCGGTCACCAGCAGTTCGTCCGAGGCCAGGTCGGCGACCTCCAGGTCGACAAGCGCCTGCGGGATGACACCCACCGTGCGCCCACCGGCGGCCCGGGCGCCGTCGACCACCGCGCCCATCATGCCGACGCAGCCCCCGCCGCTGACCAGCGTGTGCCCGCGCCGGGCCAACTCCGCGCCGGTCTCGGTGGCGAGGTCGAGCCAGCGTTGGTCGAGGGTACGGGAGGAGGCGCAGAAGACGCAGACGGCGGCCATCAGCTCTCCCGGGGCCGGTCGGCGGACTGCTCGGCGGCGGCCTGCTGGTCGGCGCCGGTCCGCGCCACGGCCTCGTCGCGGACGGCCTCCTGCTCGGCCGAGAGCGCCGCCTCGGCCTCGACGATGTGCCGGACGGCCGCGTTGACGTCGTCGGTGAGACAGATCAGGTCCAGGTCGACCGGGCCGATCTTGCCGGTGGCGGCCATCGTGTCGCGCAGCCAGTCGAGCAGCCCCTGCCAGTAGGCGACCCCCATGAGCACGACCGGGAACCGGGTGACCTTGCCGGTCTGCACCAGGGTCAGCGCCTCGAAGAGCTCGTCCATGGTGCCGAACCCACCGGGCAGCACCACGAACGCCTGCGCGTACTTGACGAACATCGTCTTGCGGGCGAAGAAGTAGCGGAAGTCGATGGCCAGGTCGACCCAGTCGTTGATGCCCTGCTCGAACGGAAGCTCGATACCGAGCCCGACGGAGAGCCCGCCGGCCTCGGTGGCGCCCCGGTTGGCGGCCTCCATCACGCCCGGCCCGCCACCGGTGATCACCGCGTAGCCGGCTCGGGCGAGCGCGCCACCCAACTCCTCGGCGAGCCGGCACTCGGCGGTCTCCGGACCGCTGCGGGCCGAACCGAACACGCTGACGGCCGGCGGCAGGTCGGCGAGGGTGTCGAAACCCTCGACGAACTCGGAGAGGATGCGCAGGGCACGCCAGGCGTCCTTGGTCTTCCAGTCGCCGCGTCCGCGCGAATCCAGCAGCCGCTGGTCGGCGGTGCTGTTCGGGATGGCACCCCGCCGCAGCGTGACAGCGCCCCGGTGCCGCTCCTGTCCGGGACCGCGGCCGGCCTCCCGCCCGTTGTTCTGGCTCATGCAGCAACCGTAGTGGAGCGGCACACCGTCGGGGTCCGGGGCGGGGAGCCGGAGAAATAGTTCGCGATCAAGGGCAACTATTTGGCGGTCCCGTACGTCTTACTATTCACATACCGGGTATGCCCCGGCGCGCGCCTTCGGGGGAGGAGACAGCGTGATCAGCAACAGCGAGATGATCCGGATCCGTCGACAGATGCAGCGACGGATCCGAGACGTGGTGGCCGAGCGCCGCCGCACCCGCGCCCTCGATCCCGCCTTCTCGCCCGCCGCCGCTCCCTCCGGAGCCGACCAAGAGGTTCGCGCCGCCGACAACGGGCCAGGCTGACGCGAACCTCTTGGTCACCGGCAACGGGGGTGACCGGGATCAGGCGGGCGCGAGCCAGCGGTGCAGGGTCGCCGCGCCGTCGCGGATCTTGCTGATCTCGACGTGCTCGTCGGGGTGGTGGGCGAGGTTCGGATCGCCCGGGCCGAAGTTCAGCGCGGGAATCCCCATGGCGGCGAACCGGGCCACGTCCGTCCAACCCAGCTTGCCGATCGGGGCGGCGCCGACCGCCGCCAGGAACTCCTTCGCCGGGGCGGCGCTGAGCCCGGGCGGGGCGCCCGCGATCGAGTCGGTGACCCGCACCTCGAAGCCGGCGAACACCTCACGCAGGTGCGCCTCCGCCTCGGCCGGGGTCCGGTCGGGGGCGAACCGGTAGTTGACCTCGACCTCGCAGAGGTCCGGGATGACGTTGCCGGCCACCCCACCGTTGATCCGTACCGCGTTCATGCCCTCGCGGTAGTCGCAGCCGTCGATGGTGACCCGGCGCGCCTCGTACGTCTGGAGGCGGCGCAGCACCTCCCCGGCGCCGTGGATGGCGTTCACCCCGTGCCAGGAACGCGCCGAGTGGGCGCGTACGCCGGTCGTGGTGACCACCGAGCGCATGGTGCCCTGGCAGCCCGCCTCGACGATGCCGTACGTCGGCTCCAGCAGCACCGCGAAGTCCGCCTCCAGCCACTCCGGGAACGCCTGGGCGACCAGGTTCAGCCCGTTGTACCGGGACTCGATCTCCTCGGCCTCGTAGAAGAAGTACGTGATGTCGTAGCGCGGGTCGGGCAGCGTCACGGCCAGGTGCAGCGCGTACGCGACGCCGGACTTCATGTCGGAGGTTCCGCAGCCGTACATCAGGTCGCCGCGCATGGTCGACGGGAAGTTGTTGTTCAGCGGCACGGTGTCGAGGTGACCGGCCAGCACCACGCGCTGCGAGCGGCCCAGGTCGGTACGCGCCATCACCGTGTTGCCGTGCCGGTGGGTGGACAGGTGCGGTACGCCCCGCAGCACCTCCTCGACGCAGTCGGCGATCGCCTTCTCGTTGAGGGACACGGACTCTATGTCAACCAGTACGCGGGTCAGCTGCACCGGATCGGCGAGGACCTCGGGGGTCAGCGGGTTCTCCATGGTTCGCACGGTACCTTCAGGTCTGTCAGCGCGAGGAGCGAGCCGAGGCCGGCGTGGCCGCGACCGAGAGGGTTAACAGTGACGTCCGCAGATTCCGCCTGGGGCATCGGCCTGGCCACCGTCACCGCCGACGGGCAGGTGCTCGACACCTGGTACCCGACCGGCAAGCTGGGCCTGGGTGAGCTGCCGCTGGTCGCCGGTGAGGACAAGTCGGACGTGCTGGACCTGCCGCCGGGCGCGCTGGGCGACCGGCCGCTGCCCGGTCTGCGTACCGTGCAGGTGGTCACCGTGATCGGCTCGCTGGACGACCCGATCAAGGACGCCTCCGACGCGTACCTGAGGTTGCACCTGCTCTCCCACCGCCTGGTGCGGCCCAACCAGCTCAACCTCGACGGCATCTTCGGCAAGCTGGCGAACGTGGCCTGGACCTCCGCCGGGCCGTGCCCGCCGGAGCGGGTGGACGAGCTGCGGGTGATCGAGCGGGCCGCCGGCCGGCACCTGTCGGTGTACGGGGTGGACAAGTTCCCCCGGATGACCGACTACGTGGTGCCCGCCGGCGTGCGGATCGCCGACGCGGACCGGGTCCGGCTCGGCGCGCACCTGGCCGCCGGCACCACCGTGATGCACGAGGGCTTCGTCAACTTCAACGCCGGCACCGTGGGCACCTCGATGGTGGAGGGGCGGATCGTGCAGGGCGTGCTGGTCGGCGACGGCTCCGACATCGGCGGCGGCGCCTCGATCATGGGCACCCTCTCCGGCGGCGGCACCGAGAAGGTCAGCATCGGCGAGCGGAGCCTGATCGGCGCGAACGCCGGCGTCGGCATCTCCCTCGGCGACGACTGCGTGGTCGAGGCCGGTTGCTACATCACCGCCGCCTCCAAGATCACGCTGCCGGACGGCCGGGTGGTCAAGGCCCGCGAGTTGTCCGGCGTCGACGGCCTGCTGTTCTGGCGCAACTCGGTGAACGGCGCGCTGGAGGCCCGCCCGCGCACCGGCCGGGGCATCGAACTGAACGCCGCCCTGCACGCCAACGACTGACGTCCCCGCCGGGTCCGCGGCGGTAGGCCGCGGACCCGCCGGGGGTACGCCTCAACGCAACCGGTACGCCTGGATGATCCGCTGCGTCACCGTGTTGCCGGCGGCGTCCCGGGCGGTGGCCCGCAGGGACGCGTAGCCGGGGCCGGCCGGGTGCCGGACGGTGGCCGTCCACCCGTGCCCGCCGTGCCGGACGCGGGCGGGTTGCCAGGTGCGCCCGCCGTCGTAGGAGACGTCCACGCTCAACCCGGTCAGACGCGCAGCCGGCGCACCGGGCTGCCGCTGCACCTGCACCGGGATGACCAGGCTGGTACCGGCCGGTGCCGCGTTGTCCCGACCGAGCGGCGGCGTGAACCAGATCGCCGACACCGGCAGGTACCGGTGGTCGTCGCCCGGCACATGCCCGGACCGGAACGTCCATGCCGCGCCGACCTCGGTGCTCAGGTCGGTGAAGCTCCGCTTCGCGGACACCTCCAACCGGTAGGTGGCCGCGCCGGGCGGCACGGTGAACTGCCCGTCCCCCGG
Organism: Micromonospora sp. bgisy143; assembly: GCF_057708145.1. Taxonomy (NCBI): domain Bacteria; kingdom Bacillati; phylum Actinomycetota; class Actinomycetes; order Micromonosporales; family Micromonosporaceae; genus Micromonospora; species Micromonospora sp. bgisy143. The sequence goes on along the minus strand of NZ_JBYIRN010000028.1, from coordinate 57,396 downwards.
GTCCGGTAGCTCCTGCACCAGGACACCGTCGCGGTAGAGGGCGGTCCGGCCGGTGTCGGTGACCGACCCGCCGAGGTGGCCGTCCGCGTCGCCGTGCAGCGGGATGCTCACCTGGATCTGGTCGCCCAGCCGCGAGACGCCCTGACCCGCCCAGCGCGGCGGCGGGAAGGACGGCCCGTACGGCGCGGTATTCCAGGTCTCCCGGACGTGCTGGCCAGCCCGGTACGCCGTCGATTCGGCGACCAGCATCGCCTTCGTGTCGGTCCAGCCGTCCTCGGTGGGCACCCCGAAGCTGAGCTCCGAGGACCAGCGCAGGCCGTTGGTGTTGTAGTGCTCTACCCGCTGTCCGGGTACCGCCGTCGGCAGGACCGTGGCCCAACCGCCGAAATCCGGTTCGAGGTGCGGGAAGACCACCCGCTCGGCGACCAGCCCGGCGTACCCGCCCCGGAACTCGTGGGTGACCGTGGCCAGGTCCCGGGCGCGGTAGTTCCGGTCGAAGCCGGTCGGCATCCGGCCGGGGATCTTCTCACTGAGCGCGTACAGGTAGGGGCTGCTGGCCACCTCGGGCTTGCGCCACTGGCTGCTCACCGTGGCGAAGAACCGTGCGCCGGGGACCGCCCGACCGAGGTTGCCGGTGGCCAGGCCGGTGAAGTCGAACGCGAGCAGACCGAAGCCGTACCCGCCGTCGTCGACGCCGACGAAGTTCGCGCTGATGTCGACCAGGTCCGGGACGGCAGTACGCTCCGGGACGGTGGTGCGCACCGGCCGGGCCCGGCGGGCGTCGACGGTGACCGTGACATCGCGGTCGAGCACCAGCTCGGGCTGGGCCAGTTGGGCCGCGCCGCTCTCACCGGCGAAGATGATGCTGGCCAGACCGTACCGTCCCTTGGGTACCCGGACCTCGACGGTGCCGTCCGCGTCGTACAGGTTGCGGCTGGTGAGGGTGTCCAGGTCGACGAGCGCGGTGACGTAGTCCTCGGGCACCGCACCGCCGGCGTCGACGTGCCGGACGGTGAGCTGGTAACTCTCCACCTCCCGGTTCACGGCGACCGGGGTGACCGCCACGGCGGCTCCGGAGCGGGCCACGATCCGGCCGGTCCAGTAGCCGTCCGTACCGACCCGGGTGTCCACGGTGACCGTGGTGCCGGCGGTGCCGCCGGCGGGCACGGTGACCTGTCCCGCGCCGAGGGCGAACATGCCCGCCGGGGCGGGCTGACCGTCCGGACCGGTCACCTCCAGGCTCAGGTCCAGGGTGAGCGGGTCCGGGCCGTCGTTGTGCCAGTCGACCTTCCGGGTGACCGGGGTGTCGTCCCCGTGCGGCCAGGCCGGTTGCCCGAAGGAGACACTGACCGGCGCGCTGGTCACCCGCTGGGTGATCGCGCGGGCCACGTCGACACGGCCGGCGCCCTGCTGGAACGCGGTCTGCTCCGGGTGCGGCTTCGCCGAGGCCATCAGGGTCGCCTTGAGCTGGGCCGCCGTCCACCCGCTGTGCTGCTGGGCGAGCAGCGCCACCGCGCCGGTGACGTGCGGCGCGGCCATCGAGGTGCCGGAGAGGGTCATGTACTTCTCCCCCACCGGTTCGCCGAGCAGCGTGCCGTCGGCGCGGGCCGCGACGATCTCCACGCCGGGCGCGGTGATGTCCGGCTTCAGCCCGCCGTCGCCGACGCGCGGGCCCCGGCTGGAGAACTCGGCGAGGGCGTCGTCGCGGTCCACGGCACCGACCGTGAGGGCGGCCTCGGCGCTACCCGGTGAGCCGACCGAGCCGTCCGTACCGTCGTTGCCGGCGGCGAGGACGAAGAGCGCGCCGGTCTGCGCGGTCAGCGACTCGACCGCCTCCTCCAGCGGGTCGACGTCGGGGCTGTCCGTGCCGCCCAGACTCATGTTGATCACGTCTGCGTGCTGGTCGACGGCCGCCCACTGCATGCCGGCCAGGATCGCCGAGTCCGGGCAGCCGTACTCCTCGCAGACCTTGCCGTTGAGCAGCGTGGCATCCGGGGCGACACCGTGGTACTTGCCGCCCGACGCGGCGCCGCTGCCCGCGATGATCGAGGCGACGTGCGTGCCGTGACCGACGGGGTCGCCGGTGTCAGTGGCCTCGGTGAAGTTCTCCGCCTGCGCGATCCGACCGGCCAGGTCGGGGTGGCTGGCGTCGATGCCGGTGTCGAGCACCGCCACGCGGACCCCGCGACCGGTGAAGCCGGCCTGGTACGCGGCGGGCGCGCCGATCTGCGGCACGCTGTGGTCGAGGCTGACCTGCCGCAGCCCGTCGAGCCAGATCCGATCGGCACCCCCCGCCGTGCCGATGCGGGCGCCGGTGCCGGTGAGAGCCGCCCAGACGGCGGTGGCCCGCTGCTTGTCGGCCGTGGCGGCGAACCCGCCGATGGCGGGCAGTTCGGTCGTGACGGTGAGCCCGGTCGGCGCCGCCGCCCTCCGCGCGCCCGCGCTCGCGGTGACCAGCACGGGCAGGTCGGCGCGGCGCGCGTCGTCGTAGCCGGCGGCGATCAGCCCGGTCACGTCGAACAACCGCCGGTCGACCCGGCCCTCGCGGACCAGGGGCAGGGCGTCCTGGGGCAGCACGGTCAGGTGGCCGTGGTCGCGGGTGGTGAGAAACCGCTGGTGGGTACGCCCCGGGCCGGGGCGTACCGAGGCGGCTCCGGAGTCGGTGACGGTGACCCGGTCCCCGGTGAGCAGGGTGACGGTCTTCCCGGCGGCCGGGCTCACGGTGGCCGGGGCGGCGGGAGTGGAGGGGGTACGCGGCGGGCTGGCCGTGGCGACCGCCGGGCTGCCCAGGACGAGGGCGGCCACGGCGATGGCGGCGGAAATCCTTCGACGTCGATGCAACGGATCCTCCTCGGTGGAGCGTCGATACCAGTGGAGACGCATTGACCACCGTCATGGTTGCATACTTGGTATGCAAAATTGGGGTCCAAAATATGACGGAGCGACCAACCGACCCGACGGCCAGCCGGCATCATCGACCGGGTGACCTCGATGAAGGACCGGATGCTGGCGGGTGAGCCCTACCTCGCCGACGACCCCGAACTCGTCGCCGACCTGGACCGGGCCGCCCGCCTGATGGAACGCTTCAACACCAGCTCGGCGGCCGACCCGGCGGCCCGACTCGCGGCCCTGGACGACCTGCTCGGCGAGCTGGGCGAGGACACCTGGATCCGGCCGCCGTTCTACTGCGACTACGGCTGGAACATCCGGATCGGGCCACGCACCTTCGTCAACTACCACGCGGTCTTCCTCGACGTCGCCCCGATCACCCTCGGCGCGGACGTCCAGGTGGGACCGAACGTGCAGCTGCTCACCCCGACCCACCCGGTGGAGCCGGGCCCGCGCCGCGACAAGTGGGAGGCCGCCAAGCCGATCACCATCGGCGACAACGCCTGGCTCGGCGGCGGTGCGATCGTCCTGGCGGGAGTCACGGTCGGCGCGAACACCGTGGTGGGCGCGGGCGCGGTGGTCACCCGGGACCTACCCGCCAACGTCGTCGCCGTCGGCAACCCGGCCCGACCGGTCCGCGACCTCGACTGACCCGCGCCCGCCGCGCGATCAGGGTGCCGGCGCCTCCGGCAGGCGGACCACCAGGTCGGCGTGCACGGCCGTCGGGGTGATGAGAGCGGCGTTGGTCTCGTCGCTGCCCAGCGCCCAGGCCCGGGCCTCCTCGGGTGTCCGCCCGTACGCCTCGTGCCGGGCGGTCAACCGACGCTGGCGCAGCTCGGCGTCCAGGTCGAGGAACCACACCTCGTGCAGCAACGTGCGGACCTCCTCCCAGGGCGGGTCCGGCACCAGCAGGTAGTTGCCCTCGGTCACCACGAGGCGAACCGACGGCGGCACCTCGATCGCCCCGGCCACCGGCTCCTCCAGCTCCCGGCGGAACTCCGGCGCGTACACCGAGGTCGGCTCCAGCCGACGCAGCCGGCGCAGCAGCGAGGCGTACCCGTTGGCGTCGAAGGTGTCGATGGCGCCCTTGCGGTCGGCACGGCCCAACCGTTCCAGCTGGGCCTGGGCCAGGTGGAAGCCGTCCATGGGCACCAGCCGCGCGGTCGCGCCGACCTCGGCCACGATCCGCTCGGCCAGGGTGGACTTCCCCGCACCGGGCGCCCCGGTGATGCCGAGCAGTTGCCGCGGACCGGCATCGGCCAGTGACCGCGCCCGCGCCACCAGCTCGTCGATGGCCAGCACCCGGGCCGGCGGCATCAGCCGAGCACCGGATCGCTGATCGTGAACCGGGCCTGCACCGCCGCCTGCACGGTCTGCGGCTGCGGATCCAACTCCAACTCGGGGACACCACCGCCGGCACCGCCCCCGACGTCGTACGCCGCGCGGGCGAACATCGGGCGGTCGGCCGGACCGGCGTCGGCCAGCTCGACGAGCGCGGTGACCCGGGCGCCCAGCGCCTCGGCGTACTCCCGGGCGCGCAGCAGCGCGTCGCCGATCGCTGCGTGTCGCGCCTCGCGGTACGCCGGGCTGTCCGGGCGCAGCTCCCACCAGGGGCCGGAAACCTGGACCTGGTCCTGGTCGGCGAGCCGGAGCATCAGCTCACCGAGCGCGGTGAAGTCCGTGACCGTCACCGTGGTGGTGACGCTGCCGAGCCAGCCCACCACGCGTTCGCCCGAGCGCTTGGTCTGCGGCCGGACCCACAGGTCGCCGGTCTCCCGCCGGGCCACCGCCGGCTCGGAACCGTCCAGCAGCACCCGGACGGCGGCTGCTCCCTCGGCCAACTGGGTGAGCGTCGCCTCCCGATCCCGGCCGCGAGCCGTCACGGTGACCGCGAACCGGGCCAACTCGGGCGGCACCTCCCGGGTCGCCTCTCCGCGCACCTGTACCACCGGGCTGTCCGTCGCCATGCCTGCCAGCCTAGGGCCTGTTTCATGAGGGCGGTCGAGCCGAGGCGAAGTCCGGGCGGCGAGCCGGCAAGGCTCGGTCGCGTTCGGAGACCGGTGCGGTATCCGAAGCCGCCGGCCCGCCAGTTTCTTTGCAGCAGGCCCTAGTCAGCCAGCGGCAGCAGCGCCGGATACGAGACGACGTCCGGACCGACCCGGCAGCCCGTCAGGTGACCGCCGGCAGCGCCCAGCTCGCACAGCCAGGCCACCTCGTCGGTATGGTCCCCGTCGGCCGGGAAGTCCCGGTCCGCCGGGGCGAACCGTCGCTCCCGCAGCGCCGACCGCGCCGCGCCGGCCTGCGCGTACCTCGCGGTCAACCCGGTCGCGTCGGCGGACCGCAGCGCGTCCGCCAGCTCGTCCAGGAGTACCCGCACCTCGGCCAACCCGTCCAGCACCCGCGCCCGGTTGCCGAGCAGCATGTTGGCCGTCCGCTCGGCCGGCGTCCCGGCGACCCGGGTGCCGTCGGAGAAGCTGCCCGCGGCCAGCGCCAACACCGCGTCGCGCAGCGGCGACCGCTGCGTCGCCCCGGCCAAAGCGCCGGCCAGCAGGTGTGGCACGTGCGAGGCGAGCGCGGCCACCGCGTCGTGCGCGGACGGGGACATCGGCACCACCCGCGCGTCGAACAGCTCCACCAGCAGGCCGGTCAGCCAACGGAAGGCGGGTGTCGCCGCGCCCGGTGCCGGACACAGCACCCAGGCGGCACCGGCCAGCAGATCCGGCCCGGCGGCCGTCAGGCCCGCCCGGTCGGTGCCGGCCATCGGGTGCCCCGGCACGAACCGGTCCGTCAGGCCGGACGTGGCGGCGATCGCCGCCACCTCCTCCTTGGTGCTGCCGACGTCGGTCAGCACGCAACTCTCGCCGGTCATCGCCACCATCTCGACAAGCGTCGCCGGCAGGGTGGGCAGCGGCCCGCACAGGAACACCACGTCCCGGTCGGCCACCGCCTCGGCCAACAGGTCCGGAGCGGGTACGCCCAGCCCTCGGGCCCGTCGCCGGGTCTCCTCGTCAGGATCCCAACCGGTCACGTCGACGCCCGCGGCGTGCATCCGGAGCAGCACCGAGCCACCGATCAGGCCGGTGCCGACCACCGCCGCCCGTACCCGTGCGCCGGGCCTGTCCACCATCCGCACACCTCGACGTTCCTGCTGGGGTACGGGACCGGCACGGCCCCGACCAGGTCCGGCGCTGAGGATATCGCTCGGAGACCCGGACGCCGGTCAGTCCTCGGCGGCCATCGCGTCGTCCCGCCACGCGACGAACGGGATCACCGGATTTCGGTTGATGTACTGCCAGGGCCAACTGGTCACCTGGTCGCCGATCACCTCGAACTGGCCGGCCGCGGAGCGCAGGTCCCCCACCTTCGAGAAGCCCATGGCGAAGGTGTTGTGCACACTCGCCCAGCCAGGCCGGCGTCGGTAGTCGGGGTGGCGTACGGAGTGGTCGGCGGCGGCGTTGATCTCCGCGCGTACGGCGTCGTCGTCCAGGTACTCCTCGTCCTCGCCGACGGGCAGGTCCAGCCACTTCTCCAGGTGCGCGACGACGATCAGGTGCCCCAGCGGCGAGCCGGCCGGCGACTTCGCCACGGCCTCCCGGGCGAACTCGAACATCTCCTCGTGGCTGCCGAACCACTTGTGGCAGCGGTACTGGAGCATCTGCTCGTGCGCGATCCGGTGCGCCGGATGCCGGGCCACCACCTCGTCGAAGCGCCGGGTGGCCTCTTCCGGGTCCACCTGCCGGCCACGCGCCGAGGTGACCAGGAACGTGCGCGCGGTGGTGTCGTCCGGGTCGCGGTCGGCCACCTCGTCCAGGGAGTTCTCGGCCATCCGCAGCCGTCGCCAGAACTCCTTGAACTGATCCTGGCTCACCTGCGAGGCGCGGGCGCCGCTGCGCGCCTCCCAGGCCCAGTAGACCGCGTGCGCCCCACGCACCAGCACCGGCAGCGTCGAGCGGGGCTCGGCCTCGACCCACTCGCCGATCCAGTCCTGGAGGCCGTCGGTGTCGGCGAGCGCCGAGACGTAGAAGGCGTGGTCGTCCGGGTCGGTCACCGGGGTGAGGAGATCGCGGATGGTGCCCCAGTCCCGGCGTTCACCCGCCTCCCGCAGCGCCCGCGCGGTCGGGTCGCCCTCCGCCGGGTCCACGACCAACGTGGGAACGGCCACCTGCTTGCCACTACGTCGGAACGGCCACATGCCGTGTTTCCTCTCACCCCGTCGAAGACCCGGCAGATCGTAGATCTTGCGAAGGCCGATCCGGAAGGGGGTTGTCCACTGCTGATCATCGTCGTACGGTCCGCTCCGCCGCCCGCCGTCTGGATGCGGGCGAACAGCGGGAGGAAATCAAATGTCCGCGACATACCGGGCACTCGCCTCGGTGGTCATGTTGATCGGCTTCTACGTCGTCGCGCTCCTACAGCTCGCCGCCGTCGTCGCGCTCGGGTTCTGGCTGTACGGCCACACCAACGGGCTCGTCACCGGGAAGCTGTTGCTGCCCCTGGTCGTCGCGCTGGGGGCGGTCGCCGCCGGGCTGTGGCGCGCGATCCGAACGAAGAACGAGCCGGCGCCCGGCCTGGTCCTCACCGAGGATGCGGCGCCGGACCTGTGGGCCACCGTGCGGGAGCTGGCCACCGCGGTCGGTACCCGCGCCCCGGACGAGATCCGGCTGGTGCCCGAGGTGAACGCCGCGGTCGCCGAGCAGAGCCGACTGCTCGGCCTGGTCGGCGGGCGGCGCACCCTGTACGTCGGACTGCCGTTGCTCCAGGCGATGCGGGTGGACCAGCTCCGCTCGGTGCTCGCCCACGAGCTGGGCCACTACTCCGGCAAGCACACCCGGCTCGGCGGCGTGGCGTACCGGGGTCGGCTGGCCATCGCGGAGACGCTGGACCGGATCAGTTCGCGCAACCCGATCGGCTGGGTCTTCAAGGGTTACTCGAAGCTCTACCTGATGGTCGACAACGCCGCGTCACGCCGGCAGGAGCTGGAGGCCGACCGTTCCTCCGTACTGCTGGCCGGCCACGACGCCGCGGCCTCCGCGCTGCGTACGCTGCCGGCGCTGGGCGCCGCCTGGGCCTTCTTCATGCGCCGGTACGTCGAGGGAGGCTGGTCTGCCGGGTTCGCGCCGGACGACCTCTTCGGCGGCTTCGGCAAGCTGCTCGACGCCCGCCGGGACGAGCTGGCCGAGGTGCGGGAGAACGCCCCCGAGCGGAAGCCGTCGCCGTGGGACACCCACCCGCCGATCGGCGTCCGGGTTGCCGCGATGGCGGACCTGCCGGCCGGGGCGGTCACGCCGGACGACCGGCCGGCCGCGCTGCTGCTCGCCGACATCGACAACGCCGGCCGGCAGTTGCAGGGTCTCGTGGTCGACCACGGCAGCCGTGAGGTGCTTCCCTGGACGCAGTTCACCGCCGCGGCGGTGGCGGCCATGGTGCAGCAGCGGGCGGACGGCATCTACCGGGCCGCGGGGCGCTTCACCGGTGTCACCACGCCGGGCCTCACGACCGTGCTGGAGCTGGTCAACTCCGGTCGGCTGGGTGAGTTCGCCGAGCAGTTCTTCGACGACGCGACCCGCAAGGAGGCGGCCGCCCGGTTCGCCGGACCGATGGAGACGCTGCTGGACAACGCGGCCGTCCGCTCCGGTGGGGCCCACTGGCAGCTCTCCTGGTCCGGTCCGGCGCAGCTCGTGGGCCCGGACGGGCAACCCTGGGACCTCGCCGAGATCGCCAAGCTGGCCGTCGCGCCGCAGACCCTGGACGTGGCGCTGGCCCGCCTGGCGGAGCTGGGCGTCGACCCGTCCGACGCGACCGTGGTGGAGGAGCGGGTCTCCGGGCGGGACGCCGACCTGATCGGCGCGCTGGCCAACATCAAGATCGACGGCATCGAGCACGACGTGCTCATCCTCGACCGAGGGCTGGTCCTGGTCGCCGACCCCGGCAAGGCCAGCCAGGGCGAGACGCGGCTGCGCGCACTCGTCGAGTCGGTGCCGATCGCGGAGCTGGCGACCCGGCACACGTTCCTGCCGTACGAGGAGATCGCCTCCGTGGACGTCAAGCGGCAGGTGCCGCTGAAGGCGGAGCTGACCCTGCACGACGGCCGGGTGGTCGCCATGCAGGAGCTGATGAGCAGCGAGCTGCTGGAGAAGCAGAGCCGGGACACCCTGCTGCGGGTCTTCGGCCGGATCAGCGACTGACGCCCGCCGGGCGTTCGACCGCACGGGGTCGGCCGCCCGGAGCGCGGTCAGGCTTCGGCGAGGCGTGCCGCGACCGCGGCGACGTGCTCGTCGGACTCGGTCAGCGCCACCCGCACGTACCGCTGGGCGGCGGGACCGTAGAAGACGCCGGCAGCGACCAGGATGCCGCGCCGGGCCAGCCAGTCGACGGTCTGCCAGCAGTCCTCGTCCCGGGTGAGCCAGAGGTAGAGGCCCGCCTCCGAGTGCTCGATCGTGAAACCGGCCTCGGTGAACGCCGCGCTCAACACCTCACGCCGGGCGCGGTAACGCTCCCGCTGCTCGACGGCGTGCTCCTCGTCCCGCAGGGCGGCCACCATCGCGGCCTGCACCGGCGCGGGCACGATCATGCCGGCGTGCTTGCGGATCTTCAGCAGCTCGGCGACGAGGGCCGGATCGCCGGCCACGAACCCGGCCCGGTACCCGGCGAGGTTGGACCGCTTGGAGAGCGAGTGCACGGCGAGCACGCCGGTGTAGTCGCCGCCGCAAACCTGCGGTGACAGCACCGAGACCGGCTCGGCCGACCAGCCCAGCGGCAGGTAACACTCGTCGCTGGCGACCACCGCGCCGCGCTCCCGGGCCCAGTCGACAACCTTGCGCAGGTGCGCCGCGGGCAGCACCCGGCCGGTCGGGTTACCGGGCGAGTTGACCCAGACCAACCGGACCCGTGAGGTCGGCCCGACCGAGGTGAGCGAGTCGGCGCGGACCACGGTCGCGCCGGCCAGCCGGGCACCGTCCTCGTACGTCGGGTACGCGATCGACGGCACGACCACCACGTCGCCGGGGCCGATGCCGAGCAGGGTGGGCAGCCAGGCGACCAACTCCTTGGAGCCGATGGTCGGCAGCACGCCGAGACCGTCGACCCCCGTGCCACAGGCCCGGGCCACCCACGCGGCGATGGCGTCGCGCAGCGCCGGGGTCCCGGCGGTCAGCGGGTAGCCCGGAGCGTCGGACGCGTCGGCCAACGCCTGTCGGATCACCGCCGGGACCGGGTCGACCGGTGTGCCCATGGAGAGGTTGATCAGGCCATCCGGATGCGCCGCGGCCAGTGTGGCCGCGGCGTCCAGGGTGTCCCAGGTGAACTCGGGCAGCCGTGCCGAGACCGGCGCGGGCCGGTTCAGTGGCCCTCGCCGCGCGGCGGCTGCGCGGCGACGAAGGTGGCGTCCTTCTCCACCTTGCCGATCTTCGAGGCGCCCCCGGGCGAGCCCAGGTCCTCGAAGAACTCGTAGTTCGCGCCGGTGTAGTCCTTCCACTGCTCCGGGACGTCGTCCTCGTAGAAGATCGCCTCCACCGGGCAGACGGGCTCACAGGCACCACAGTCGACGCACTCGTCGGGGTGGATGTAGAGCATCCGGTTGCCCTCGTAAATGCAGTCGACCGGGCATTCCTCGATGCATGCCTTGTCGAGCACATCCACGCACGGCTCGGCGATGATGTAGGTCACCGGTCTTCTCCTCCGCAAGACGCGCCGCGATCTCCCGCGACGGTAAGAGCCTAGTATCTCGCCGGGGAGGGGGTCGATCGTGCTCCGACAGCAGGATGTGGGACATCGGATCGTAGTCCGCCGGATTGTGGGGATTCGCGAAGGCCGACCGCTGTTCTCCGACGCCCTCGGCGAGTTGGTCGAGCTGAGCGAGACCCATCTCACTCTCGCCACGGCGCAGGGCCCGCTCCGCGTCCCGGTGGCGCAGGTGCACCGCGCCAAGCGGGTACCGCCGACCCGCCGGCCGACGGCCGCGGCGGTGGTGGCGCTCGAGCGGGCCGCCGACGAGGCGTGGCCCGCCCCGACCCGCGGTCGGCTCGGCGACTGGCTGCTGCGCTCGGCCGAGGGTTGGACCGGCCGGGCCAATTCGGCGCTGCCGGTCGGCGATCCCGACCGACCGCTGCCGGCGGCCGTCGACGCGGTCGAGCGCTGGTACGCCGAACGGGGTCAGCCCGCGATCATCAACACGCCGCTGCCGCTCGCCGCGCCGGTCGGCGCCGAACTGGACGAGCGCGGCTGGACCACCCGCCCACCGACCCTCGTCCAGACCGCCCCGCTGCCCCTCGCCGCCGCCGGGCTGGGCAGGCCGGACGCTGCCGTCGTCGAGGTGGTGGCGACGCCGAGCGCGGACTGGCTCGCCATCGCGGCCGGCCGCAAGGGCGGGCTACCGGACGCCGCCCGACACGTGCTCACCGCGGTGGGCCAGGTCCGCTTCGCCCACGCGTACGTCGACGGCACGCTGGTGGCGATCGGCCGAGGCACGGTGACCGGCGAGGGCCGCTGGTTGGGCCTCAGCCTGATCGAGGTGCTGCCGTCCGCCCGCCGGCAGGGACTGGCCCGGCGCGTCATCGGCGAGCTGGCCGCCTGGGGCGGGTCGGCCGGCGCGACCCACGCGTTTCTCCAGGTGGAACAACGCAACACGCCCGCCCTGGCGCTCTACCAATCCCTGGGCTTCACCACCCACCACACCTACCTAACCCGAGTAGCCCCGCACTAAGCCACCCTCGCCCTCGCCCTCGCCCTCGCCCTGCCGATCTTGCACTTTCTGTGGCGACGAAGAGGGCATATCTGCCCATGTCGGCGACCGAAAGTGCAAGATCGGCGAGGGAGTTTGGCTCGGCGCGAGGTTCTGGCTCCGCGCGGGGCTGGCTCCGCGCAGGGCTGACTCCTCGCTCCGCCGATCTTGCACTTTCTGCGGCGACGAAAAGGGCAGACCTGCCCAAGTCGGCGACCGAAAGTGCAAGATCGGCGCGAGGTTCCGGCTCGGCGCGAGGTTCCGGCTCGGCGCGAGGTTCTGGCTCGGCGCGAGGTTCTGGCTCGGCGCGAGGTTCCGGCTCCGCGCGAAGTTCCGGCTCCGCGCGAGGTTCTGCTCGGCGCGAGGTTCCGGCTCCGCGCGGAGTGCAGGCTCGGCGCGGGCGGGGTCAGCGGCGGACGACTCGGCGGGGCTTGGCGGCCTTGACCTCCGTGTAGCGCTTCAGCTGCTGGGAGCGGTAGTCGAGACCGAGGGCCGTCGCCACCAGGTAACCGCCCAGCGTCCCGAGGCCGGTGGCCAGCAGGTAGAGCCAGATCTGGGCGAAGAACGTGCCCGCGCCGCCGGCGAAGGGGTTGTGCGCGACGACCAGCGGCCCGACCAGCACGGTCAGGGCCATGGCGAGCACCACCGCGATGGTCACGTCACCCGCCCAGACGGCCAGCGGCCGGACGCGTCCCCAGCGGAACGCGACCACGGCCAGGGTCAGCCCGATCACCACGAACATCGCCAGTGAGACCCGGTCGGCCGCAGCGTCGTCGCTGTCGAAACCGAACCGGGTGATGAGGCGGGCGACCACGTTGACCGCGAAGAGTCCTCCCGCGAGCGCCCCGATGGTCCGCCACCGTCTGTCCATCGCACGACCTCCTGCCGTACGCCCCGTTCGCGGGGCCGCTTCCCTGGCAGGAATATCTACCACTCGGACCTGTGTGACGTCACCAGCCGCCGAGCGTCGCCGGTGGGGCGAGGATCTGCCGGAAACCCATCACCGCGAACGTCATCGCGCCGGCCACGATCATCGCCAGGCCGACCCAGTTGTCGCCGGCCAGCAGCAGGTCGCCCTCGGTGGTGCGGATGGCCGCCACCGCCATCAGGGCGAACCACGGCACCGCCGGCAGCGCCACCGCCCAGCGGCGGCCGACCGCCTCGTGCGCGAACCAGCTCAGCAGGATGTTCGCGCCGACGGCGAGCAGCACGGAGACGCCGATGAGCTGTCCGCCGACCCGGAGGGTGGCGAGCAGCAGCTCCAACACCCCGGTCACCACGCCGGCCACCACCACCACGATCGCGCCGGCCACCCGCAGGCTCAGGTCCAGCATTCGCGGGGGCGGCCCCGCCGGGGGCGGGGCGTCCTGGTCGTTCACGACCGACATCGGCGCGGCGGGCAACGTCACCGGAGACCGGCCGCCGCGACCGGGGAGCGGTCCGTGCCGGGCGAGGGACCGTCCGCTGCGGCCGAGGAATCCTGGGCACCGGCCGAGGGCAGCCCGGCGAAGAGGTCGTCCTCCCAACCGTACGGGCCGAAGCCCGGGCCCTTCGTGCCGACGGCGAGGGTGAAGAACTCCACGCCCATGAACTCGCCACCGAAGTTACCGGCGATCGAGTAGAGCCACGAGGTGGCCGGGATCTGGGTGGCGTGCGCCCGCATCGCCGCCTCCTTGGCCGCGTGCTGGTCGGTGCCGTCGATGCGGGCGGCGATCTGCTCGTCCGGAGTGCCGAAGGGCAGCTCGGCCAGGTCCTGGATGCCGGCGAACGGATTGTCCGAGGATTCCGCGAAGTGCGACATGCCGGCCTCCAGCACGCTGAGCGGCATGGCCGTCCAGTAGACCTTGGCCGGGGCGCAGCCCTCGGCGGCGGCCAGCTCGACGGCGCGCATCGCCACCCGGTGCGCCTGGATGTGGTCGGGGTGGCCGTAGAAGCCGTTCGGGTCGTACGTGATGAGCACCTGCGGGCGTACCTCCCGAATGATCTCCACCAGGTGCCCGGCGGCCTCGTCGAGGTCGGCCTGCCAGAAGGCCCGGGGGTGCTCGTTCGTCGCGAGGCCCATCATCCCCGAGTCGCGGTAGCGACCGGCGCCGCCGAGGAAGCGGTGGTCGGCGACGCCGAGCGCCGCGCAGGCGGCGGCCAGCTCCGCGATCCGGTACCCGCCGAGCTGGTCGGCCTCGGCGGCGGCGAGTTGCGCGAGCGCCGGTACGTGGATCTCGCCCTCCTCGCCGAGCGTGCAGGTCACCAACGTGACGTGCGCGGCGGCGGCGGCGTAGTGGGCCATCGTCGAGCCGGTGCCGATCGACTCGTCGTCGGGGTGCGCGTGGACCAGCAGCAGGCGGCGGTCGGGCAGCGTCGTCACGACGGTCACTCTAACCGGCAGCCCGGCCCGGGAGTCGTTGGACGCGTCCGCCCAGGTCGGCCACATCACGTCCGGCGCGGCTCTACGATTTGGCCTGTGGACTTTCCGGAGCTGGCCGCCCGTACCCGCCGGTTCAGCCACGGCGCGCCACGGGCTGTCTCCGTGGCCGCAGACGGCTCCCGGGTGATCTTCCTGCGCTCGGCCGGCCCGGAGGATCCGGCGGACGCGCTCTGGCTGTTGAACGTGGCGACCGGCGAGGAACAACTGGTGGCCGACCCGGCGGCGCTGCTGGGCGACGACGGCGACGTGCGGGCGCTCAGCCCCGGTGAGCGGGCGCTGCGGGAGCGGCTCCGGCTCAGCGCCGCCGGCATCGGCTCGTACGCGTTGGACGCCGCCGGCCGGGTGGCCGTGTTCGCCCTGGCCGGCCGCCTGTTCCGGGCCGACCTGGTGCACGGCGACGTGGTGGAGGTGGCCACGGTCGGCCCGGTGCTCGACCCGCGGCCGGACCCGACCGGCGAGCGCCTGGCGTACGTGACCGACGCGGCCGACGGCGTACGCCGGGGTGAGCTGCGGGTCATCGAGGCGGACGGCACCGACACCCTGCTGGCCGGCGAGGACGCGGGCGTGAGCTGGGGGTTGGCCGAGCACATCGCGGCCGAGGAGTTCGGCCGGTACCGGGGCTACTGGTGGGCGCCGGACGGGCGCACGGTGCTCGCCGCACGGGTGGACGAGTCGCGGCTGGACCGCTGGCACCTGCACGACCCGGCCGAGCCGGGCAGCCCGCCGACCGCCGTCGCGTACCCCCGGGCCGGCGGCCCGAACGCCGAGGTGAGTCTGCACCTGCTGGACCTCGACGACGGCTGGGTCGACGTGCACTGGGACCGCGAGACCTACCCGTACCTGACCGGGGTGAGCTGGGCCGAGGGCAGTCCGCTGATCACCGTGCTGCGCCGCTCGCAGCAGCACGGCCTGGTCCTCGCGGTGGACCCGCGCACCGGCGAGACGCAGGTGCACGCCGAGCTGGCCGACCCGCGCTGGGTGGAGCCGATCGCCGGCACGCCGGCGCACCTGCCCGACGGCCGGGTGCTGGTCGGCGGCGAGCTGGCCCATGACGGGTACGACGCGCGGTGCCTGTTCGCCGACGGCACGCTGCTCACCCCACCCTCGCTCTACGTGCGGCGGGTGGTCGGTCGGCTGCCGGCCGTCAGCGGTCCCGCCGACCTGCTGGTGGAGGCGAGCGACGGCGAGCCCAGCGAGCGGCACCTGTTCCGGGTCCGTACCACCATCGGCGGCGGGGTGGACGCCCGGCGGCTCACCACCGACTCGGGCTGGCACACGGCGGCCGTCGGCGGGGACGTGCTGGTGGTCGGGACTGCATCGCTGGACCACGCCGGGGTGCGCTGGACCGTGTCGCGCGGCGGCCAGGAACTCACCGAGCTGCGGTCGCTGGCCGCCGAGCCGCCGTACTCTCCGCTGCCGCTGCTGGAACGGGTGACCGACCGGCGGCTGCCGGCGGCGGTGCTCTACCCGGACAACCATGTGACGGGCCGGCGGCTGCCGGTGCTGCTGGACATCTACGGCGGGCCGGGCCACCAGGAGGTGGTGGCGGCGCGGGCCGCGTGGTTGGAGCGGCAGTGGTGGGCCGACGCCGGGTTCGCGGTGGTCACCATCGACAACCGGGGTACGCCGGGAGTGGCCCCCTCGTTCGAGAAGGCGATCCACCGGCGACTGGCCGACGTGATCCTCACCGACCAGATCGACGCGTTGACCGCGCTCGCCGGCAAGCACCCGGACCTGGACCTCGGCCGGGTGGCCGTCCGCGGCTGGTCGTTCGGCGGGTGGCTGGCCGGATTGGCCGTGCTGCGCCATCCGGAACTGTTCAAGTGCGGCATCGCCGGCGCCCCGGTCACCGACTGGACGCTGTACGACACCGCGTACACCGAGCGGTATCTCGGCCTGCCGGAGGACGGCATGGACGTGTACGCGCACCACTCGCTCATCGAGTTGGCCGCCGAGCCGGTCACCGGCCCGGACCAGGCCCGTCCGCTGCTGCTGGTACACGGCCTGGCCGACGACAACGTGGTGGCCGCGCACACGCTGCGACTGTCGGCGGCGCTGCTGTCGACCGGCCGACCGCACGCCGTGCTGCCGCTGACCGGCGCCACCCACATGGCCGCGAACGGCACCGCCGAGCGGCTGCTCCCGCTGGAACTGGAATTCCTGCGTACGCACCTGGGCTGAAACGGAGGCGTCCCCCGTTCCAGCGGCGCTGCCGGAACGGGGGTATTCAGGGGTGCGGACAGGTCAGTGCTTGGGGCTGGGACCGAACCGGTTCGCCCCGGGCGTGCCGTCCTGAACGAAGAACACGATCAGGACAATGGCGCCCACGATCGGCACGAGGCCGATCAGCAGCCACCACCCCGTCTTGTCGGTGTCGTGCAGGCGTCGCACCGCGACAGCCAGCGTCGGCAGCAGCAGCGCCAGGGAGACGACAAGACCGATGAAACCGTTTGACGAATCGTCGGCAAAGGTCAGTCCCAGTGCGTTGTCCAGGACGGAGGCGACGATACTGACAAGGACGGTGAACAGAAAGAACCACCAGTACTCAGAGCGGCGGGCTCGACCTGTGAAGCCGACGTACTGACTGAGGACCGATTTCACGGCGGTACCGAAGGACATGGCTGTCTCCCGCTCTTGAGGGGGGTCTCAAGCGCGAGGGTAGCCAAGCGAATCAATGTCACGCGGTCAAGCGCCTGACCATCGGCGGTGATCGGCGACTACAGGCTCCCCGACTCCGGCCAGTGGGACCAGTGTGTGTTCGGCTGCGCTTCGGGCGCGTAGAGCCCGAGATCGCCGGTCGCCAGGACATCGGCGATCTGGCGGAACGTCTCGGACTGACTCGGACGGGTACCGCCGGCCAGGTCGGGGTGGTGCCATTCGTCCAGCCGCAGGACCTCGGGCAGGTCGACGGGGATTCGGCGGCGCAGTTCCCGTTCGTCCGCCAGGAGAAGCTCGCGATGACGCGGGACAAGCCGACGCAGCACGTCGACCAGATCCTCACCTGACTCGCCGGCAACGCCGATGTCCCGACCGCGAAGCACCACGGGGCCTCCCCGGTACGTCTCTGGCTCGTCCGGGTCCTCGATCTCGTCCCAGTTGTCGACCCGGTCGAGGAAGTCGCCGTTGTCGGTGCCAGGTTCGCCGCTGGTCAGGCAGTTGCCGAACACGTGGAGCACGTCAGTGAGGTTGCCGGCCCGTGGCGAGTAGCCGATTGTCTCGACGACGAGCGCCCATCGCCCGGCATCCCGATATCCGTGCAGCCGGGCGTCAACGGCGTAGGAGTAGCCGTTGTCGAGGTCCGGAAAGTGGAAGTCCTCGGCTGCGGCGTCGAGTTGATCGAGGATGTCGGCCGGGCGCACAGCCGAGCACTGTAGTGCGTCGCGCGGTGACCAGGGCATTCACCTCATCCTTACGTCAGCTCTCCTGGGGCGCGATACCGATCCGGGGCGGACCGCCATGCTTAGAGCACCCCAAGGTTGATGGCGAGCTGGGTGATCGTGGGTGGGGCGGCCGGGTGGCGGGCGACCTGGGCAACAACGTGCCGCGCACAAGGCCGGTGGCGGATCTCGGCGGGCGCGACGCCGTCGACCCGCACCAGAAGCCGGGCCGCGTTGCCGGGGTCGTTGATATGGAGGTAGGCACGCGCCGCGTCGAGGAGGTGCGCGGCGCGATGTTCGACCGGCAGCCACCGCCAGCCGTCGCGCCCGACAGCCTCCCGATGTCGGGCTACCGCCTGCGGACCGTCGCCCAGTTCCACCGCGGCGGTGACCCGCGCCAGCTCGACAGCCGTCGGCCCGAACGCCGTCCGGTGATGGTCGTGTCCATCACCCACTCGAACGGCCAGCCCGGCGGCCTCGGCCAGCAGGTCACCGCTCGCCCGGTCATCACCCGCCACGGCTGCCGTCAGAGCAGCTTGTACGAGCAGCGATCCGTACAGCGACAATTCCTGGGGCGTCTCCGGGGTGAGCTGGGAGGCGGCGGCTAGCAGCACCGGCCTGGTCCGCGCCGCTGCCCGCAGCACCTGGCCAAGCTGCACCGCCGCGCAGGCGAGCAGCACCCGGTCACCGACGGCGGCGGACATCGCCCGATCAGCGGCCAACCACGCCAGACTCCCCTCGCCCAGCTTGACCAACAGCGCCGCCGTCACCCGGTAGACCTCAACCACTGCTTCCCGCCCAGCCGGCAGCTCCTGCGTGTCCACGCGATGAACCTCGGTGACCAACGCGGGCAGCAGTTCGACCAGACGCGGGTACCGGGCGTACTGGTAGGTCATCCACGCCTGCCATACCTCCCGCGCCAACTGCTCCGGCGACATCACCGCCTGGTCCGCCGGACGATGAAAGGCCGTGGGGTACGCGGACAGCGCTGCCCGGATCCGCGCAACGCCATCGCGGCACTCGGCCACCCCAGCGGGCTGCGCATCTCGCCCGAGCAGCGCGGCGGGATCGACTCGCAGCACCGCCGCGACCTCCCGGATGGTCGACACCCGCTCCAGCGAGCGAACCCCTCGCTCAACCTTGTCCACCCAGCTCTTCGACTTTCCCAACCGATCGGCGAACGACTGCTGCGACAACCTCCGCCGAACCCGGAGGTACGCGACACGCCGACCGATGGGAACCGGATCACCGCCCACGTCGCCACCGCCGATCCGGCACCGCCCGAGTCGTCTCCTCCACCGGTATCCGCTCCGACTCGGCCTGCGCGAGCAACCGGCGCTTGGCCGCCTCTCGTTCGGCGGCGTCGATCTGCTCGCCCGTGTTGGGCATCTCGTCGTCGCGCTTGGACATCATCACCTCGCTGCTGGGCGCATCGGCACATCCGCCGTCGTCGCTGACCACGATGACGCCGATCAGTCGTCGGATGCGACGGCACAGGAAATGACATAAGGGATACATGCAGGGCGACATTTAGGCGACTTAGAGTTATCGTGGCGAACATGAACGCCCCGAATACCGCCTTGCGCTCGGTCCGCCTCGGGATGCGCATGAGCCAGGACGACTTCGCCCGCGCGCTCCAAGCCGCTGGCCTGCGCGTCGGCGAGCCCAACGACGCCAACAAGAGGCTCGTCCAACGCTGGGAGGCCGGCGTGATCGCCGCACCCCGGCCCGTGTACGCCCGCGCGTTGGAGGTCGTTACCGGCCTACCGGTCTCCCTACTGGGCTTCGCCGCGATCCCCGACGGCCATGCCGCCAGCGACCAACAGGGTGGTCACGACCTGACCTCGCCCATGTCCACCCTGGCCACCCCGACGCCCAAGCCACGCATGGTCCACAAGTCCTACGAGGGGGTGTGGCTCAGTCGCTACCAGTACCACTCCAGCGGCCGCAGCGAATCATTCGCCGGCCAGCATTTCGTTGTCGTACTCCAGCACGGCGACCGCCTGACCGTGCGCAGTCTGCCTGGCTCGGCGGCATCGTCACTGTCGCTGGACCTCACCGTGGACGGTGCCGTGGTCACCGGGACGTGGGTGGAACAGACGGATCCCGCCGGCTACTACCGTGGAGCCCGCTACCACGGCGCGATTCAGCTTCTGGTGGAGCCGACAGGCCGGCGGATGGCCGGAAAATGGGTCGGGTTCGGCAAAGACATGGACGTCAACACCGGTCCATGGGAGCTGACATTCCGCGATGCCTCCACGTCCAAGGCGACGCTCGACCGCTACAACACGTCACCCGAATAGGGCTTGTCCCTTGGGTCGGGCTCGGTGATCGGCAAGAGCCCTGGTGAACAGGGCGAGGTAGCTGTCGTGGGCCAGGGACAGGCCGCCAAGCTCGTTTTCGGTGAACCAGCCGATGGCATCGTGCTCGTCCGGTGCGGCGTTGACCGGAGACCCCGTCCACGCTTCGATCAGCCAGATCTGCATGTCGAACGTGTCGGTATGAACCTCGTGCACGGGCGGCCCCGAGGGCGCCGTGACGTCGACGCCCACCTCCTCCCGCAACTCCCGGGCAAGCGCCTCGCCAGGTAGTTCCCCGGGCTCCACATGTCCACCGGGCATGTCCCAGACGTCGGGGTACCACCGACGCTGCGGGGACCGGTGACACAGCAGCACCCGGTCGCCGTCGCGCAGCAGACCGGTGACGATGCGTGCCTTGGCAGCGCTTTCGAGGGAGTTCGACACGGCCGCATCGTGTCACCTGTGGCGGCTCAGTGGTGGGCACGCCCGCTCAAGCTCGTCACAACATCCGGGTTGTTGCTGCCTGCGGGGCGCAGCAGCCAGCACCGTGGCGATCACGGAAGATCGCGCCGGCTTGGCGGCCAACGGTCGGCGCGCCAGTCGTTCCAGGTCGCGAAACCGGCCGGCGGGGCGTCGACGGGTTCGGATCCGTCGAGTTCCCCCGGCGTCGGGACGTCCATCTGGGCGGCCCACTCGGCGAGTTCCTCGTCGGACATCGGCCACGTCGTGTGGGGAGCGTCCGCCTGGCGCTGGTCGAGCCGTTCGCGCTGCTCGGCCGGGGTGAGTTCGAAATAGCGCAGCTCCACCTCCGCGCCGAGGTCGGCCGCGGCCTGCCGCAGAGCGGAGCGCTCGTCCCGACTCCAGAGGCCAAAGTCGATCACCACATTGTTGCCGAGTTCGAGCGCGCGCAGCCCGATCGCGATGAGCCGCCCCTCGATCACGTCCGAGGCCGCAGGCGGATTATCGGCACCGTAGAGGGCCTTCACCCACTCGTCCTTGGTCAGGCGAAGCGCCTTCTGCTCGATCTCGATCCGCCGCGCGGCAGTGGTCTTTCCGGTACACGGGAGCCCCACCGTCAGGAACAGTGTCGGTCGCGTCATCACGGCTCCTCTACGGTCAGCGTGCCCGGGTCTGCCAAACCGGCTTCTGCGGCTCGTCATTGTGCACGACGAAGTCGGCCTGATCGCTCGGGCGCACGATGTCGAAGTAGAGCTGCTGGGCGGGGATTAAACGCTCCCGCCAGCGCCTTTCGACATCCGCCTGGGAGGACACCCGCCGCTCTCGGATCACGGCACGGTCCACCGTCGTATCGATCGCCGTGGACACGAGAATGCGCAGCTCCCACCGATCGACCACTTCCGGGCGCATGAGGAAGACGCCGTCGAACACCAGCACGGCGTCGGCGGGTGCCGTCATGGCCGGCGGGGACAGCACGGCATCCGTGTTGCGGTCGTACACCGCTGGTTGGAAGCCCCGATCGCCGCCCGGTCCGAGGGGATCGAGCAGAACCCGGTTCAGCGCCGCCCAGTCGTGGGTGTCGAAATAGCAGCCTTCGGCCGAGTACTCGCCCCGCGGATAGCGTCGCGTCCGGGGAAAGAGGAAATCGTCGACCGTCGCGCGGATGACGTAACGGCCCTGACGTCGCAGGACGACGGCGAGTTCGTCGGCGAGGGTGGTCTTGCCGCTTGCTGGTGGACCGTCAACGGCGACCCGTACCGGGTGTGCGACATCAACGGCGCCGACCGCCTCGGCGAGACGCCCGAGCAGCTCCGCACGGCGCGGTCCCGGCCTCATGTCAGTCGTCCTCGATGCGCCCGGTGGTCGGATCGACCATGGCCAGGAAGTCGCGGATGTTCTCCTTGTGCCCGTCGAGCGACAGGCCGGCAGTCGGGCCAACGCCGAATCCGTAGCCGGGGTTCGGCCCGCTGAGCCAGGTGTAGTCGGTGCCGTCGCACTCGTTCGGACGCAGGGCGAACGTCTCTCCGTCGACGTCGACGATGACCGAGGTGGCGTCGTCCGTGGGTACCGGGCGCAGACCGGGTACGGCGCCCGGGTCGACACCGCCGCCATCCGGGTAGATCGGCTTCACCCGGCCATCTTCCCGCGAAACGACCCAAACCGCAGGCCCCCTACGACGCTGTCGAAAGAGGCCCTGCCTGCGGTACGACGGCACCACCCAACCTCCGCCGCGAAGGGCTCGTCACGAACTGCGGCATCGGTTACGGTCTCTGCAACAAACGCATGTGACAACGCGGGGGCCGCCCTGATCGTTGAACCGGCACCTGCCCGAGCCGGCCGTCACCGCACGGGAGGACAACGTGTCGGATTACCCGAAGATGATCGTCCCGGTCGACCACATCGAGCCGGTGCCTCGCCGGATCCGAGCCTTCCTCGGCGGCGAACAGGTACTGGACACCACGCGGGCGTTGTACGTGTGGGAATGGCCGTTCTTCCCGCAGTACTACATCCCCGTCGACGACCTGAATCGCAACCTGTTGATCGAGGGCCAGGGCACCGAGGCGTCCCGGCGCGGGACCGCGCGGCTGCACGGACTGCAGGTCGGCGAGACGATCCGTCCTTCCTGCGGGCGGTTGTACGGAGACGACGCGCTGGCCGGGTTGGCGAACACGATCCGGTTCGACTGGGCAGCCATGGATGCCTGGTTCGAGGAGGACGAAGAGGTCTTCGTGCACCCCCGCAACCCGTTCGCGCGGGTGGACGCGGTGCGTTCCACCCGCAGCGTCAGGGTGGAACTGGAAGGGGTCGTCCTGGCCGAGTCGACATCGCCCGTGCTGGTCTTCGAAACCGGCCTACCACCCCGCTACTACCTGAACCGGACCGACGTGAACTTCGAGCACCTCGTGGCGTCGGCGACGAGGACCGGCTGCCCGTACAAGGGCCAGACCAGCGACTACTGGTCCATCCGCCTCGATGACCAGACCCACCCGGATCTGGCCTGGTCGTACAACTTCCCGACCGCCGCGCTCCTGCCGATCGCCGGCCTGATCGCCTTCTACAACGAAAAAGTCGATCTCTTCGTCGACGGCGAGCGACTGAGCCGGCCGAAAACGCCCTTCCACTGAACCAACGCACTGGACTGCTCAAAAAGCCGGCAAGGGCCCCTTTCAACGAGACTGTCGAAAGGGGCCCCGCCTGCGGTACGACGACCTACGGCTTGACGAACGCGTTGACGAACGACGGGTAGCCGAAGACGCTGGAGACGAAGACCCCGCCGGCCTTAGAGCCGTGCACGTGGTAGGCCACGTCGACGTACATCGGCACCACGGGCGCGTGCTCCTTCATGATCCGCTCGTCCAGCTTGGCCCACTCCGGGCCCTGCTCGGACGGGGCGAGCGCCAGGATCCGGTCCATCTCGGCGTTGATCGTCGGGTCGTTGAAGTAGGACTGGTTGCTGTTCCCCTCGGCCTTGATGCTGCGGCCGTCGTACAGCACCGGCAGGATCGCCGCGCCGCTCGGCCAGTCCGCCGCCCAGTTACCGATGTACAGGTCCCACGGGTTGTCCTTCTTCTTGATCTCGTCGAGCTTCGCGTCGTCCGAGATGTTCCGCAGCGTGATCTTGAAGCCGGCACGCTCCAGGTTGGCCTTGAGCTGGGCGCCCTGCTGCTGCTCGGTCGAGTTGTCGGCGACACCGAGGACCAGCTCCGGCGTCTGCCCGCCGAGCAGCTCCTTGGCCTTGGCGACGTCGCCGTTGGGGCCCGCCGGGTACGCCTCGTACGCCTTGTAGCCGATCGTGGCCGGCGGCATCAGCGTGGTCAGCGGGGCGGCGACGTTCTGGCCGCCGAGCGCCTTGACCATGCCCTCGCGGTCGATGGCGTAGTTGAGCGCCTGGCGGATCTTGAGGTCCTTGACCCGCTGGTTGTTGATGACGAGCTGGTTGGCGCTCGGCGTCGGCGAGAGGATGCTGCGCGACTTCAGCGCGGCGTCCCCAGCCACCTTGGCGACCAGCGAGGCGGGTACGGCGTTGAAGGCGAGCGCGCTCTGGTCGGCGCCGTTGTCCGCGATCACCCGGTTGTTGGCGGCGTCCGCGGTCGGGCCGAAGCTCCAGACGAACTGGTCCGGGTACTGGTGCCGGACCGGGTCGGTGTTCGGGTCCCAGTTCGGGTTGCGATCGAGCGTGATCTGCACGCCGACCTGGTTCTTGGCGACCTTGTAGGGGCCGGACGAGAACGGCTGCTTGTCCAGGTCGATGCCGGTGTCCTTGTCCGGGGGCAGCGGCGCGGTGGTCGGCAGCGAGACGGCGAACGGCAGGTCACAGCGCGGCTTGGCGAACTCGAACCGCAGCGTCTTCGCGTCCGGCGTGGTCAGCCCGGGGGGCAGGGACGTCTTGTTCTTCTTGAAGTCCCACTTGGTGTCGAACTGCGGGGTGTCGGCCAGCCACTCCTGGATGTAGGTCGGGCCACCGGAGAGGTCGGGGTCGAAGGAGCGGGCGATGCCGTACGCGATCTCCTTGGCGGTGATCGGCCGGCCGTCCTCGAACTTCACCCCGTCCTTGATGGTGAATTCCCAGACCTTGCAGTCGTTGTTGACGTTCTTGCCGGGCGTCTCGGCGAGGTCACCGACGAGGACCAGGCCGCCCTTGCCGTCGTCCTTCCAGGTGGTCAGGTAGCGGGCGAAGAGCGGGTTCGTCATGAGGCCCGCGAACGAGTACGTCCGCTGCGGGTCGAGGTGGGAGATCGGCGACTCCCGGATGATGGTGAAGGTGCCACCCTTCGTGGCGCCGCTCACCTCGGCCGCCGGCCCCTGCGAGTCCTTGGGGTCGGTCGCGATGACCCCGGTCTGCTGCCGGTTGTTGTCCACCGTGGTGCCCTCGCCGGTGTTCTTCGAGCACGCACCCAACGCCACAACCAGAGCGATCGCGCCGCCTGCGGCAACCGCCACGCGTGGTCGCATGAAGTACCTCCTTCACCCATCTGCCGAGCGGTTCCGTCGGGGCGGGAACCGCCGACGTCCCGAGGATCGTAAGGAAGAAAACCTACGAGTTGTGTAACAGTTGTCGATAAATTTCGCCAGCAGCCACGCACGGCACGGCGGTACGGGTCAGCGCAGCCGGACCCGCGGGTCGATGGCCGCGTACAGCAGGTCCACCAGCATGTTCGCCAGCACCACGAAGACGGCGGCGATCAGCACGGTGGCCATGATGGTGGGCAGGTCTCCGGACTTCACCGCGTCCACCGCCGTACGCCCCAACCCCTGGATGCCGAACGTCGTCTCAGTGATCACCGTGCCGCCCAGCGCCCCACCCACGTCCAGCCCCGCGATGGTCACCACCGGAGTGATCGCCGCGCGCAGCG
This sequence comes from Micromonospora sp. bgisy143, assembly GCF_057708145.1. Taxonomy (NCBI): domain Bacteria; kingdom Bacillati; phylum Actinomycetota; class Actinomycetes; order Micromonosporales; family Micromonosporaceae; genus Micromonospora; species Micromonospora sp. bgisy143. The sequence goes on along the minus strand of NZ_JBYIRN010000028.1, from coordinate 32,377 downwards.
CGTGTCGCCCGTACACCTTGGGTTTGGACAGGCCCTTGGCCCGTGCGGTGCGGACGAAGTCCTCCGACAGCGTCTCCAGCATCTGCGCCCGCGACAGCCGGGCGTAGATCGCCGAGAACAGGAAGGCCAACGCCACCCAGGCGAGCACCAGCCCACTGGCCCACTTCGCCGGATTGTCGAACAGGGACGTGTAGCTCGGTACCGGCAGCCAGCGCAGGTTGTAGACGAACACCAGCAGCAGCACCGCGCCCACGAAGTAGAGCTGCAACGACGCGCCGGTCAGCGAGAAGCCGATGGCGGCCCGGTCCAGCCAGGTGCCCCGGCGCAGCGCCGAGACCATGCCCAGCCCCACCCCGAGCAGCAGCCAGAGGATGGCCGCCGGGATCACGATGCTCAGCGTCACCGGCAGCACCCGGGCGATGGTGTCCGAGACCGCCTCGTTGGTGACGTACGACCAGCCCAGGCAGGGCGCGTCGCACCGGCCACCCTGGGCGCTGCCCAGGTCCCGACCGGTGACGATGCCCTTCATGTAGCCGGCGTACTGGCTGACCAACGGGTCGTTGAGGCCCAGGTCGTCACGGACCCGTTCCAGCCGCTCCGGGTTGCAGTTCTTGGAGCAGATGCTGCTCACCGGGTCGCGCGGCAGCGCGAAGAACATCAGGAACGTCAACACGCTCACCGCGAAGAGGGTCAGCACCGCCGAGAAGAGCCGCTTGATCAGAAATCGCGTCATGGGGACCCCTACCGGGACGACTTCGGGTCGAGCGCGTCCCGCAACGCGTCGCCGAAGAGGTTGAAGGCGAACACCAGCGCGAAGATCGTGATGCCCGGGAAGAACACGTACGCCGGGTCGGTCTGGAGGTAGTCCAGACTGTCGTAGATCATCCGGCCGAAGCTCGGCGTCTCGTCGCTCAGCCCGACGCCGATGAAGGACAGCGCGGCCTCGCTGGTGATGAACTGCGGCACCGCCAGGGAGAACGACACCAGGATCGGCGCCCAGATGTTCGGCAGGAGCTGCCGGAAGATGATGTGCCCCAGCCCGGCGCCGCTGGCCTTGGCGGCCTCCACGAACTCCCGTTCGCGCAGTGCGATCACCTGCCCGCGTACCAGCCGGGCCGTGCTGGTCCAGCCGAAGATCGCGAACACGGCGATCAGCACACCCACCCCGAACGCGGACGACACCTGCCCCCGCTCCCCGTAGAAGCGCAGCGTGATGGCGGGGGTGAGGGCCAACGCGATGATCAGGAACGGCATGGCCAGGGTCAGGTCGGTGATCCAGTTGATCACCGCGTCGAGCCAGCCGCCGAGGTAACCCGCCAGCGCGCCGAGCGCGATGCCGATCGCGGCGGTGATCAGAGCCGCGGCGATCGCGATGAACAGGGACGTACGCAGCCCGTAGATCAACCGGACGAAGATGTCCCGGCCCAGCGCCGGCTCCAGCCCGAACCAGTGGTCGCCGCTGACGCCGCCGACGTAGCCGAGCGGCATGCCGTTACCGTCGAGCAGGTTCTGGAACTGCTCGCGCGGCCCGACGCCGTAGGCCATCTCGATCAGCGGGGCGGACAACCCCAAAACCACGAAGAACACCAGGAGTACGCCGCTGACCACGGCCGTACGGTCGCGGCGCAGCCGCAGCCAGGCGAGCTGACCGGGCGAGCGGCCGACGACGCCCTTCCCGGCGGGCGTGCTCGCGTCCGGGTCGGACTCGATCTCGGCCAGCGCGACACCCTCCACCGGGGACAGGCTCACGACGACACCTCCTCGACGACCTGGCTGATCGACCCGGCTGGCTCCGGGAAGTGACACGCGGTGGCCTGCCGGCCGCCGTCGCGCGGCACCAGCGCGGGCTCCTCGGTGGCGCAGACGTCCTGCGCCTTCCAGCAGCGGGTCCGGAACCGGCAGCCCGACGGCGGGTCGAGCGGGGTGGGCACGTCACCGGTCAGTCGGATCCGGCCCGCCGGGCCGAGCTGCGTGACGTCCGGGATCGCCGAGAGCAGCGCCCGGGTGTACGGGTGCTGCGGGCGCTCGTAGATGTCCTCCCGGTCGCCGATCTCCACGATCCGGCCCAGGTACATGACCGCGACCCGCTGGCAGAAGTGCCGGACCACGGCCAGGTCGTGCGCGATGAACACGAACGCCAGCCCGAGTTCTCGTTGCAGGTCGCGCAGCAGGTTGACCACCTGCGCCTGGATCGAGACGTCCAGCGCGCTCACCGGCTCGTCGGCGACGATCAGCTTCGGCCGCAGCGCCAGCGCGCGGGCGATGCCGATGCGCTGGCGCTGCCCGCCGGAGAACTCGTGCGGATACCGGTTGTAGTGCTCCGGGTTCAGCCCGACCAGTTCCAGCAGCTCCTGCACCCGCGCCTTGATCCCGCCGGGCGGCTTGATGCCGTTGACCTGCAACGGCATTGCCACGATCCGACCCACGGTGTGCCGGGGGTTCAACGACGCGTACGGGTCCTGGAAGATGATCTGGAGTTCCTGCCGCAGCGGGCGCAGCTCCCGCCGGCTCGCGTGGGTGATGTCCCGCCCGGCGAACTCGATGCTGCCGCTCGTCGCCTCCAGCAGCCGCACCAGCATCCGGCCGGTGGTCGTCTTGCCACAGCCCGACTCCCCCACCAGGCCCAGCGTCTCGCCGGGGCGCACGTCGAAGTCGAGCCCGTCTACCGCCCGCACGACGCCGGTGGCGCGCAGTCCCTGCCGTACCGGAAAGTGCTTGGTCAGCCCGCGGACCCGCAGCAGTGGTTCGTCGCTCATCGGGCCACCCCCACGGATCGCACGCTCTCGGCGTAGATCGCCGCACGCTCCTCGGCGCTCAGATGGCAGGCGACCAGGTGGCCGTCGCCGCCCGCCGGTCGCAGCTCGGGCACCTCGGTGCGGGAGCGGTCGCCGGCCCGGTCGTCGTAGCGGCAGCGCGGGTGGAACGCGCACCCGGACGGCAGGTTGATCAGGCTGGGCGGATTGCCGGGAATCGGCACCAGGTCCGCGTCCGCGTCGCCGTGCAGCGACGGCACGCTGGAGAGCAACCCCCAGGTGTACGGATGCTGCGGCGAGCGGAGCACCTGCTCGACGCTGCCGTGCTCCACGGCCCGTCCCCCGTACATCACCAGTACGTCGTCGGCGACCTGGCCGACCACACCGAGATCGTGGGTGATCAGGATGATCGCGGAATGGAACTCGGCCTGCAGGTCGGCGAGCAGGTCGAGGATCTGCGCCTGCACGGTGACGTCCAGCGCGGTGGTCGGCTCGTCGGCGATCAGCAACGCCGGGTCGTTGACCAGCGCCATGGCGATCATCGCCCGTTGGCGCATGCCGCCGGAGAACTCGTGCGGGTACTGATCGAAGCGGCGGGCGGGCTGCGGAATGCCGACCCGGTCCAACATGTCCACCGCCCGCTGCCGGGCCGCACGCCGATCGGCCTCCGGGTGGTGCACCCGGTACGCCTCGGCGATCTGCCGACCGACCGTGTAGTACGGGTGCAGCGCGGAGAGCGGGTCCTGGAAGATCATCGCCATGTCCCGGCCGCGCAGCCGGCGTACCTCCTCGTCGGGCAGGCCGACGAGCTGCCGGCCGCCGACCGAGATCTCCCCGGTGATCGTGGCCCGCTTGGGATCGTGCAGACCGAGGATGGCAAGCGAGGTGACGCTCTTGCCGGAGCCGGACTCGCCGACGATGCCGAGCGTGCGCCCCCGCTCGACGGCGAAGGACACCCCGTCGACCGCGCGCACCACGCCGTCCGAGGTGTCGAACCGGACCCGCAGGTCACGCACCCGCAGGTAGGCATCCGAGCTGTCCACGGCCACCTCCCTCAGTGACGAAGAGAACTTACAGCAATGTCGAGAGGGTGAAAATAAGCTACAAGTTCGGCACGTGTCAGCGGGCCCGAGCGTAACGAGTCCGCATCGGCCCCGCACGCCCGTCACCTCGTCCGTTCATGGCCTCGAACGCACGTGAGGTGCGATCATTGGGCGCGCAGCCAGCAGAGGATGCCCGTGACATGAGGTGGAGGTGACGATGACCGCGGCAGTGTTCAACCACGAAGGCCCGTGGACCGAAGAGGATTACCTCGCCCTCGGCGAGACGCAGCAACGCGTCGAACTCTTCGACGGGAGCCTTCACGTGACCCCAGCCCCCACCCCTCGGCACCAGCGCATCTCCCGCAGGCTCGGCAACATCCTCGAAGCAGCGTCCGGAGCCGCCGGGCTCGAGTTACTGGAGGCGGTGAACGTCCGACTCCGGCCCGGTCGAATCCCGATCCCTGATCTTGTGATCACCGGTCCGATCGACTTCGACGAACTCAACGTCGAAGCGGGTGACGTACGGTTGGTGTGCGAGATCATCTCGCCGAGCAATGCTTCCACCGACAAGGTGTTGAAGATGCACTATTACGCCGCCGCCGGCATCGGGTGGTACCTGTTGGTGGAACAGGAGACCGGCGCGCTGCGCCTCTACCGGCGCCAAGGTGGCCACTACGTCGAAGCGGCGGCCGCGAAGCGCGGCGAGGTGCTGGAACTGACCGAGCCGGTGCGGGCGACGATCCGGCCGGAAGAACTTCTTTCCTGACGGGTGTCGGTCGGCTGCCCTAGGGTCGTCGCATGACCGAGTTCGACGCGGCCACCACCGCCGTCCAAGCCGCTCTCGACGCGGGCGCCCGGTACGCCGACGCGCGGGTGATGCACCGCCGCTACGAGTCGATGACCGCGCGCAACGGCGACGTGGAGGAGTTGACCCAGGACGAGAGCATCGGGCTCGGCGTACGCGCGCTGGTCGGCGCGAGTTGGGGCTTCCACGCCGTACCCGATCTGTCGGACGCCGCCGCCCGCGAGGCCGGCCGGCGGGCGACCCGGACCGCGATGGCCAGCGCTCGGGTGCCCGGGCCCGCGGTCGACCTGGTCGCGGTCGAGGCCGTGACGGCGAGCTGGTCCTCGGACTGCCGCATCGACCCGCTCGGGGTTCCGTTGTCCGACAAGGGCGACCTGCTGGTCGGCGCGACCCGCGCCATGACCGAGCACGGCGCGGACCTGGCCGAGGGGCTGTACCAGATCTGGGACACCGCGAAGTGGTTCGTCTCCAGCGAGGGGCACCGCATCGACCAGCGCATCCGCGAGTGCGGCGGCGGCATCTCGGCCACCTCGATCGGCGACGGCGAGACACAACGGCGGTCCTGGCCCAGTTACCGGGGGCAGTACGGCACCACCGGCTGGGAACTTGTCGAATCGCTCGACCTGGCCGCGCACGCCGCGCAGATCGCCGAGGAGTCGCGGGCGCTGCTCACCGCGCCACAGTGTCCGGCCGGCGAGACGGATCTGATCCTCGGCAGCGAACAGTTGGCCCTACAGATCCACGAGTCGGTGGGCCACGCCATCGAACTGGACCGGATCCTCGGCTGGGAGGCGGCGTTCGCCGGCACGTCCTGGCTGGACCTGGCCCGGCTCGGTTCGCTGCGCTACGGCTCCGAGCTGATGAACATCACCATCGACCCGACGATCCCGGGCGCGCTGGGCAGCTTCGGCTTCGACGACGAGGGCTCACCGGCGGTCAAGCGGGACGCGGTGCGCGAGGGCCGGTGGGTGGGCGTGCTCGCCGGCCGCGACTCGGCGGCCATGGCGGGCCTCGACTACGGCGGCAGCGTACGCGCCGACGGGTGGGCCCGGCTGCCGATGGTGCGGATGACGAACGTGGGCCTGGAACCCGGACCGCACACTCTGGAGGAGATCATCTCGGCCACCGACGACGGCGTGCTGATGGATCTCAACCGGTCCTGGTCGATCGACGACAAGCGGCTCAACTTCCAGTTCGGGTGCGAGATCGGCTGGGAGATCAAGAACGGTCGGCGGGGGCGGATGCTGCGCAATCCGACGTACACCGGGATCGGGCCGCTGTTCTGGCGGTCGATGGACATGCTCTCCGGCGAGACGGTGCCCTGGGGGACGCCCAACTGCGGCAAGGGGCAGCCGGGTCAGATCGGGCACACCGGCCACCCAGCCGCGCCGGCCCGCTTCAAGAACGTCCGGGTGGGGGTGTCCGCGTGAGCGCGAGGAGCGAGCCGGTTTTGCGAGCCCCGCAGTCGCGAACGAAAGGTGGATCGGTGAGCGCGAGGAGTGAGCCGGTCCTGCGAGCCCCGCAGTCGCGAACGAAAGGTGGCCCAGCGTGAGTGAGTTGGAGCTGGCGGGGCAGGTCGTCGAGTTGGTCCGGCGGCTCGGTGGCCCGGACGCGCAGGCCGAGGTGGTGGCGACCCGGGCGGATCTGGCGCTCACCCGCTTCGCCAACTCGGCCATCCACCAGAACGTCTCCGAGTCGACCGTCGGGGTCCGGCTGCGGGTGCACGCCGACGGACGGACGGCCGCCGGCAGCGGCAGCGTGGTCACCGCCGACGGGTTGCGGGCGCTCGTCGAACGCACCCTGGCCGCCTCCCGGCTCGCCCCGCGCGATCCGGGTTGGCCGGGACTGACGCCGCCCACGCCCGCGCCGGTCGCGCCGCCGGTCGACGAGGCGACCGCCCACGCCGAGCCGGACCAGCGGGCCGACCGGGTGGGCGCGTTCGTGGCCGCCGCCGGGCCCCTCAGCACGGCGGGATACTGCCGTACCGCGTACCGCTCGTCGGCGTTCGCCAACTCGGCGGGGCACAGCGCGCACGGCCGCTCGGCGGAGGCGGCGATGGACGGCATCGCCCGGCGCGACGGCGCGGACGGCGTAGCGCGGCGCAGCGCGGACCGGTTGTCCGATCTCGACGGGGCCGAACTGGGCGCGCACGCCGCCGCGAAGGCGCAGGCGGCAGCCGATCCGGTCGAGTTGCCGCCGGGGCGCTACGAGGTGGTGTTCGAGCCGGCCGCCGTGGCGGACCTGTTGCAGAACCTGGCGTGGTACGGCTTCAACGGCAAGCGGTACGCCGAGCGGCAGTCCTTCGCCGAGCCGGGGGCGGCCCAGTTCGACCCGCTGGTGACCCTGGTGGACGATCCGCTCGGCGCGTCCGGCCTGCCGTTCGACGCCGAGGGCACCGGCCGGCGGGCGGTGACCCTGGTCGAGGCGGGCACCACGCGGGCCGTCGCGCACGACCGACGGACCGCCGTCGAAGCGGGCGCGGAGTCCACCGGGCACGCGATCGCGGGCGGCGCCACCTGGGGCCCGATGGCCCGCAACCTGCGACTCTCGCCCGCCGTGGCCGGCCCGGCCAGCGCGGTGGGCCGCAACACCACGGGCGCGGCGGCCGGCGCGGTGGTCGACGCGGACACCGCGGCGCTGGTCGCCGGGGTACGACGAGGGCTGCTGGTCACCGACCTCTGGTACACCCGGGTGCTCGACCCGAAGAGCCTGGTCGTCACCGGGTTGACCCGCAACGGGGTGTGGCTGATCGAGGACGGCACGGTCGTCCGGGCGGTCCGTGACCTGCGGTTCACCGAGTCGTACCCCCGGGCGCTGGGGCCGGGCGCGGTGCTCGGGCTGGGCGCGCGGACGGTGCGTCAACCGGATCGGGTGGACGGTGCCTGGTGGGCGGCGCCCTCGGTGCGGCTGGCGTCCTGGCACTTCACCGGCGGCGCGTCCGGCTGACGCTCGCGGCGACGCGCCGCGAACCGGCGGAATCGGCGGCGTTTCCGCAGGCCAGACACACGGGACGGTCCCTTGCGCGGACGGCTCGCAGAGATCGGCGTAACGTGTGTCACTTAGCTGCGTCGGTCGATCCGGCGTGGTCGTTGGTGTGCGCATGACGTGGCAGCGGGTGCGGGTTCGCCGGACCGCGTGCCGACCGGACAGAGCAGCCCGCCCGTACGGGCCCGTCGAGGAGACGACTCGAATGACTTCAACGGCAACGAGGCCGCGGGGGGCGCGGGCGCGCGCCGCCATCGCGGCGAAGACGTTGCGTACCGACCGATGGTGGTTCGCCCCGCTGATCACGGTGATCGGGCTCGGCGCCTGGGTGGCGTACGCGACGGTCCGGGTGTTCATGCACGACCACTACTGGGTCGATGCCTACCACTACCTGACGCCGTTCTACTCCCCGTGCGTGACCGACCGGTGCGTCGAGCAGGCCGCGCACTTCGGCCGGTTCCTGCCCGGCTGGTGGATCATCCCGGACGCCGCGCTGACCCTGCCGTTCCTGCTGTTGTTCCGGCTCACCTGCTACTACTACCGCAAGGCGTACTACCGGTCGTTCTGGCTGTCGCCGCCGGCCTGCGCCGTCCCGGACGGGCACAAGGAGTACGGCGGGGAGACCCGTTTCCCGCTGCTCGGGCAGAACCTGCACCGCTACTTCTTCTACGCCGCCGCGATCATCTCGCTGATCAACACCTGGGACGCGATCCTCGCCTTCCACTCGCCCAAGGGCTTCGGCTTCGGTCTGGGCAACATCATCCTGCTGGTCAACGTGGTGATGCTCTGGGCGTACACGATCTCCTGCCACTCCTGCCGGCACATCATCGGCGGCCGGCTCAAGCACTTCTCCAAGCACCCGGTGCGCTACCGGGCGTGGACCTTCGTCTCGGCGTTGAACGTCCGGCACATGCAGCTCGCCTGGATCACCCTCGGCACCCTCGCGCTGACCGACTTCTACGTGATGGCGCTGTCGATCGGCTGGTTCAACGACCTGCGGTTCATCAACTAAAGGGCCCCTGACATGACCACTACCACTCGCATCGAACGACACCACTACGACGTCGTCGTCATCGGGGCCGGCGGCGCCGGTCTGCGCGCGGCCATCGAGGCCCGCCTCGCCGGGAAGAAGACGGCGATCATCTCGAAGTCGCTGTTCGGCAAGGCGCACACGGTGATGGCCGAGGGCGGCGCCGCCGCCGCCATGGGGAACGTGAACAGCCGGGACAACTGGCAGGTGCACTTCCGCGACACGATGCGCGGCGGCAAGTTCCTCAACAACTTCCGGATGGCCGAGCTGCACGCGAAGGAGTCGCCGCAGCGCATCTGGGAGCTGGAGACGTACGGCGCGCTCTTCGACCGGACCAAGGACGGCAAGATCTCCCAGCGCAACTTCGGTGGGCACGAGTACCCCCGACTGGCGCACGTAGGCGACCGGACCGGTCTGGAGCTGATCCGTACCCTCCAGCAGAAGATCGTCTCGCTGCAGCAGGAGGACAAGCGCGAGTTCGGCTCGTACGACGCCCGGATCCGGGTCTTCTCCGAGACGACCATCACCGAGCTGCTGCTCGACGGCGACCGGGTCGCGGGCGCGTTCGGCTACTACCGCGAGTCCGGCGAGTTCATCCTCTTCGAGGCGCCGGCCGTGGTGCTGGCCACCGGCGGCGTCGGACGCTCCTACAAGGTCACCTCGAACTCCTGGGAGTACACCGGGGACGGCCACGCGCTGGCGCTGCGCGCCGGGGCGACGCTGATCAACATGGAGTTCCTCCAGTTCCACCCGACCGGCATGGTCTGGCCGCCTTCGGTGAAGGGCATCCTGGTCACCGAGTCGGTCCGGGGCGACGGTGGTGTCCTCAAGAACTCCGAGGGCAAGCGGTTCATGTTCGACTACGTCCCCGACGTCTTCCGCAAGCAGTACGCGGAGACGGAGGAGGAGGCGGACCGCTGGTACACCGACCCGGACAACAACCGGCGTCCACCGGAGCTGCTGCCCCGCGACGAGGTGGCCCGCGCGATCAACAGCGAGGTCAAGGCCGGTCGGGGCTCCCCCGCCGGCGGCGTCTTCCTGGACATCGCGAGCCGGCGCTCGGCCGACGAGATCCGCCGCCGGTTGCCCTCGATGTACCACCAGTTCAAGGAGCTGGCCGACGTCGACATCACCGCCGAGCCGATGGAGGTCGGGCCGACCTGCCACTACGTGATGGGCGGCGTGGAGGTGGACCCGGACTCGGGCGCCGCCTTCGGCCACGTCCGCGGCCTGTTCGCCGCCGGCGAGGTGTCCGGTGGCATGCACGGCTCCAACCGCCTCGGCGGCAACTCCCTGTCCGACCTGCTGGTGTTCGGCAAGCGGGCGGGCGGACACGCGGCCAGCTACGCCGACGGGCTGTCCGCCCGGCCGAAGGTGGCCGTGGACGCGGTCGAGGCCGCCGTGGAGACCGCCCTGGCCCCGTTGCAGCGGGACACCGGCGAGAGCCCGTACACCCTGCAGCAGGATCTCCAGGCGGTCATGGGAGATCTGGTAGGGATCATCCGCCGGGAGGGTGAGCTGGCGGACGCCCTGGTCAGGCTCGCCGAGCTGCGCGAGCGGGTGGCCAAGGTGAGCGCGGCCGGCGGCCGGCGCTACAACCCGGGCTGGCACCTCGCCCTGGACCTGCGCAACATGCTTGTCGTCTCCGAGTGCACCGCGAAGGCGGCGCTGGAACGGCAGGAGTCGCGCGGCGGGCACACCCGCGAGGACTATCCGACGATGGACCCGGCCTGGCGGCGGGTGAACCTCGTCTGCTCCCTGGACGGCGACGCCGTACGGCTCACCCGCAAGCCGCTGCCGAAGATGCGACCGGAGCTGATCGGCCTCTTCGACCGGGCAGAGCTGGCCAAGTACCTCACCGACGAGGAGCTCGCCGACTTCGACGCTCTCGTCGCCGACGCTGGAGAGGCGGACAACCGATGAGCGCGAAGCGTCAGTTCCGGATCTGGCGGGGCGACGAGACCGGCGGCGACCTGCAGGACTACATGGTCGAGGTGAACGAGGGCGAGGTCGTCCTCGACGTCATCCACCGCCTCCAGGCGACCGACGCGCCCGACCTGGCCTGCCGGTGGAACTGCAAGGCCGGCAAGTGCGGCTCCTGCTCCATGGAGATCAACGGCAAGCCCCGGCTGGGTTGCATGACCCGGATGTCGACCTTCGGCGACGACGAGACGGTGACGGTCACGCCGCTGCGGACGTTCCCGGTCATCCGGGACCTGGTCACCGACGTCTCGTTCAACTACGAGAAGGCGCGGGAGACGCCCGCGTTCGCCCCGCCGGCGGACGTGGCGCCGGGCGACTACCGGATGCAGCAGGTCGACGTCGAGCGCTCGCAGGAGTTCCGCAAGTGCATCGAGTGCTTCCTGTGCCAGAACGTCTGCCACGTGATCCGTGACCACGAGGAGAACAAGCAGGCGTTCTCCGGGCCGCGGTACTTCATCCGGGCGGCCGAGCTGGACATGCACCCGCTGGACGCCCGGACCGACCGCAAGGAGTACGCGCAGGCGGAACAGGGCCTCGGCTTCTGCAACATCACCAAGTGCTGCACCGAGGTCTGCCCCGAGCACATCAAGATCACCGACAACGGGATCATCCCCATGAAGGAACGCGTCGTCGACCGCAGGTACGATCCCCTTGTGTGGCTTGGTAGCAAGATCTTCCGCCGGGGCGAGACGCCCCAGACCAGCGTGACCACCGCCCGTCAGGGCTCGGCGGCGTCAGGCGCGACCCGCGGCGGGTTCCACTCGCACGCGGGCGGCTCGCACGACCCGCAGGCCGAGGCGCAGGCGCAGAGCGGTGTCAACTGGCACCGCGAGGTCCCCCACCCGACCGCTCCGGCGGTCGACGACCGGGGCAAGCTGCCGCTGACCGAGCTCACCTTCGACCGGCCGGCCGCGCCGTCGCCCTTCGGTGACGACGTGACCTTCCCGCTGCCTCCGGAGCACCTCAACTTCGCCCACCCGGACCAGGACGACAAGCACTGAACCAGACCAGCAAGGACGGGGGCTGTCGGCATAGCCGACCGCCCCCGTCCCATTCCCACCCACCCCCGCCCCGTTGATCATGGAGTTATTGCCACCGCGTCCGGCGTGTCGTGACAACAACTTCATGATCAACCACGTCCCGGCGGACCCCGGGCGGGTTCAGGGGGTTTTCAGGTGGGGGCGCAGGGCCGCCACGATCGGGGCGTCCGCCGGCAGCCAGGTGACCGAGTCCAGTTCGTCGGCGGTCAGCCAGCGCAGGGCCCGGTGTTCCAGCGCCTGCGGCTCGTCGCCGTGGAGCAGGCGGGCGGCGTACACCTTGAGCACCGAACGGCCGTGGGCCATCCGGACGTTGCGGCCGACCCGGGCACCGATCTCGACGCGTACGGCCAGTTCCTCGGCGCACTCCCGGATCAGCGCCTCGGTCTCGCCCTCACCCGGCTCGACCTTGCCGCCAGGGAACTCCCACATGCCGGCCACCTCCGGCGGGGCGGAGCGCGCACAGGCGAGCACCCGTCCGTCCCGGATGATCGCCGCTCCCACGATCACCTTCAGGTCCCGTCGCTGGGCCTGCCCGCCACCATTAGCCCGTTCGGTCTGCACGGGCGTCCAGGGTGCCAGATCAATCGGCGGTTTGGGTACCGACACCGTCCGCTAGGCCAATAGAACACGGAAGTGTGGGCGTGGACACCCCCACTGAGCGACGACAGACTAGAGGGCACCGACAAAGACACGGGATGGCGACGATTTGGCCACAAGCCGGCAACGGCGCTTGGGGGGTGCGGTGATGCGCGTGCTGTTCAGCAGCCGAGCCAAACACGACTACCTTTCCGACGCGTTGACCTTGCTATCTGGTTGGACGCGCGACGGTGAACAGATCCGGCGCACGCTGGTGATCGACGATACCCAACACGCGGCGCTGACTGAACGGGTCAAGGTCGTCGCGGACGCCCTGCACCTACGCCCCGAGATCAGCCGCCGGTCCGACAGCACGCTGATCCGCGTCGGGCACGGCAACGGTGAGCCGCTGACCGAGGGCGAGGTCCTGTTGGCCGCCCGCATCGAGGACGCGTACCGGGCGGTCACCGAGTCCTGACCGCCGTTTCCGGGCCTCCCTCCGCGTCCTGCGGATACCACCGCAACTCCACCACGTTGCCGTCCGGGTCCCGCACGTAAATCGAGGTCGCCGACCCGCGCGCGCCGAACCGGCTGACCGGCCCGGTCAGCACGGTGAAGACTCCGGACTCGACCACCTGCGCCCAGTCCAACGGTGCCACCACCAGGCAGAAGTGGTCGACGTTCGTACCCTGCGCCTCGCCTCGGACGAGGTCGATGATGCTGTCGGGGCTGATCCGCACCGACGGGAACGGTGCGGACCCGGCGCGCCACTCGTCGACCCGTACCGGCGCCAGGCCGAGCCGACCGCAGTAGAAGTCCAGGGACCGTTCCACATCGGCGACGGTCAGCACCAGGTGGTCGAAGCCGGTCACCCGCACCGCGTTCACGCCTCCTCCAGCGCGGCCGCCGCGCTCAGCCAACCCGTGAACAGGGCCGGGTCGATTTCGGCGACGTCGCGCAGCTTCACGGTCGCCATCGCCCGTGCGGCGGGCGCCAGCCGGCCGGACGGGTCCGCGATCTCCTGGCCCCGCCACAGCCCGAAGGTGACGTAGGACCCGTAGGCCTTGATCAGGCAGATCGGGCGCTGGCCGGGCCGGTCGCCCAGACCCCAGACCGGGTGTCCGTGCCACATCGCCCCCGTCGCCCCGGGCAGGGCGTCCGCGATGACGGGCGTCAGCTTGTCCCCGATCTCGCGCATTGGGTCGGCCAGGCCGGCCAGGTAACCGTCGATGCTCATCTCGGTGCCTCTCGGTCGAGCGGTGTTCGTGTGCACCCCACGATTCCCTGACCGAAGAACCGGACCAAGACGTGATCTCGCTACGATCGTTGCCTGTCGGTCAACGATGGGGGCGGGGTGCTGGAGCGGTACGAGGTCGAGACGTTCCTGACCCTGGCCGAGGAGTTGCACTTCGGCCGCACCGCCGAGCGGCTGAGGGTCAGCACCGGCCGGGTCAGCCACGTGATCAAGAAGTTGGAACGCCAGGTCGGGGCGCCGCTGTTCGCGCGGACCAGTCGGGTCGTCCGGCTCACCCCGATCGGCCGGCAACTCGCCGACGATCTGACCCCGCTGGTCGCCGGCATGAACGACGCTCTCCGGCGCGCTGTCGACGCCGGCCGGGGCGTCACCGGGACGCTACGGGTGGCGTTCCTCGGCGAGTGGACCGCGCCGGTGCTGCTCCGGGCGGTGGCCCTGTTCACCGAGCGGCACCCCGACTGCCGGGTGGAGGTGCACGAGGCACAGTTGTCCAACAGCCGCGCCGGGCTGCTCGACGGTTCCACGGACGTGCTCATCGCCTCGTACCCCTTCGACGGAATGGCCACCGGCCCGGCGCTGCTCTCCGAAGGCCGGGCACTGGCGGTGGCCGCGGGTCACCCGCTCACGCGGGAACCGTCGGTGTCGCTGGAGGTGCTCGCCGACCACCCGGTGGTGCAGTACCCGACGGTCACGTCGGCAGAGTTCAAGCGGGACCGCACGCCGGACCGCACCCCGTCCGGCCGACCGGTTCCGAAGGGGCCCACCGGGAACACCTTCTCCGAGATGTTGTCCCTGGTGGCACTGGGCCGGGGCGTACTGCCGGTGGGGGAACACACGCGGCGTTACTACCCGCGCTCCGACGTGTCCTACGTGCCCATCCACGACGCGCCACCCATCGAGCGCGGGCCGGTCTGGCTGCCCAGTAACACCACGAACCGGGTACGCGAGTTCGTCCGCGCCGCCGCCGACGCCGGCGCGGTGGCACCGGTTTTCTAGCCTGGATCGTATGGCGAACATCGCGTACGACCGCAAGGAGCAGGTCCAGCAGATCGAGAGCGGGCTACTCGACGGCGAGCAGATCATCGCCGTCTACGACGCCGTCGGCACCGGCACCGGGTTCATCGGGCTGACCGACCGACGCGTGATCATCCAGGACCGCTCCTTCGTCGGTAAGCGGTACGCGATCACCAGCATCCCGTACTCGAAGATCACCAGCGTGAGCGTGGTCAGCAACAAGTCCTGGGGTGGGTCGTTCTTCTCCACCGGCGCGATCGCGATCCACGTCGGCACGCACACCTACGAGGTGGAGTTCCGCGGCGCGCAGAAGAGCCACCACGTCCACAACGTGATCCTGCACCACATCTCCTGACCCTCCGCGTGACCGGGAGCCCGGCGGGCGTAAATGCCTTGCCGGGCTTCCGGCGTCTCTGGTGTCCTCGGTGCACAGCCACGCGAAGGGAGCAGCGCCATGCCCGAAACGACGAAGTCCCCCCGATCGAACGTCATCAGACTCGACGAAACGAGGCTTCGTGAGCAGAAAGTCATGCGCCACTGACACCCACCCCGGAGGCCGCTGATGTCGGTCTTCGACGATCCCGGCCTCTTCGGCCGGCTGTGGGCCGCCGGATACGACAGCCCCGGCAACCCCGACCCGGCTCCGGCCGTGGACTTCCTGGCCGACCTGGCCGACGGTGGTCCGGTCCTGGAACTGGCGATCGGCACCGGCCGGGTCGCCCTGCCCCTGGCCGACCGCGGGCTCAGCGTGCACGGCATCGAGGCGTCCGAGGAGATGCTGGCGCTGATGCGGGCCAAGCCCGGTGGCGACCAGATCCCCACGGTCGTCGGTGATATGGCGGACGTGGGCGTACCGGGCCCGTTCCGCCTGGCGTACCTGGTCTTCAACACGCTGTTCAACCTGGTGGATGCCGAGCGGCAGGCGGACCTGTTCCGCAACGTCGCCCGGGTGTTGTCGCCCGGCGGGGCGTTCGTCATCGAGACGTTCGTTCCCGACCCGAGCAGCTTCGACGCGGACGAGCAGGTACAGGTCCGTGAGGTGACCGAGGACTCCGTGACGATCCGGGTGCACCGGTACGACCGGCCGGCGCAGCGCTTCATCCGGCAGACCATCACCTTCGACAACGACGGTGTGCACCTGAAGCCGTTCGCCATGCGCTACGCCTGGCCGCACCAGATCGACGAGATGGCACGGCAGGCGGGCCTTGCGCTCACCGAGCGGTACGCCGACTGGGACCGGCGGCCGTTCACGGCGGAGAGCCCGTCACATATCTCCGTCTACCGGGTGCAGTAGCGGTCTGGTCGACTCGGGTTTCGGACAATCGGGTGTCATCGCACGACGACACCCCGACTCCACGGAACCCGAGTCGATCACCCTCCTCCGTCGCAAAGAGACGCCGCCATGAGCAGACGAACCATTCAAGCAATCCGACTGAGGCCCTGACTGAGATGCAGCCGCGCTCGCGCTTTCACCTTCGCCCCTGGTTCAGCCGCGGCGGGACGGGAGGTTCCGCCGCCCTTGCGGTCAGTGCCCGTCACCAATCTGGACGTCGTCCGGCGCCGGCCGCCCACGCCCTGTCTCCATCAGCTCCTTGAGACTCATCAGGAAGATCGCCCACTTGGTGCTGCACTCGCGCATGAGTTCGGTCGACTCGCGCCAACCCACGTGCGTGAAATCTACGATCGTGTACTTCCCACGTTGGTCGAAGCGCCAGTTGACCTCGGTGCCGATCCACTCGTCGGGCCCACCGACGACCCGCCACCGCACACGCCCGGCCGGGTCCCGCTCAAGGATCTCCAGATCGAACCCGTCGTCGGCGCCGAACCGGACGGCCATCTGCACGCCGCCCTCGTCTTTCTCGGTCGTGTCGACCGACCACCAGCCCGCGACGCCCTCGGGAGTCGCCACCGCTCGGTAGACGTCGCCGAGTGGGGCGACGACGCCGACCTGATGCAGAATGTCCACCACCTGAGCTCCCCTTTCAACCCGCAACCTTTAGTTGCACAACCGTACGACGATGACACCAGTCGCGCAACCTTTGGTTGCCTTTGGCGATCCCGTCGTACCCGGGTGGCCTTCGGTTCCACTTCACCGAGCGGTAAAGGGTTGGGCGCCTGGGCCGAGCAGTCGCGCGCTGGCCGCCACCAAGGCCCACCTTGAGGCTGACCGATCCCGGAGGACGACCGTCAGAGTCGGCGAGCGCGCAGGACGCCGGTCAGCATCGGCAGGGTGAAGTCGCCCTCGGCGGTCTCGGGCCGCCCGGCCAGGAACTCGCGGATCCGGTCCAGCGTGGCGCTCCGGTCCGGCTCCGGCATGACCAGCAACCCGGCCCGGGTGGCGAGCGTCGCGACCAGCGAGTCGGCGCTCCGGCGCTGCCCGTGGGGAAACTCGGCCTGCTCGGGCGCACCGAACCGGGCGGCGACCCCGCTGCTCGGATCGAGCAGGTTCGCCGTCGCCGCGCGCCAACTGCGCAATGTGTCACGCGGGCCGATGGCCGCGCTCCCGCTGACCGCTTCGAGTGCGGCGATCCAGTCGACCCGGTCGTCCAGAACGTTCCACAGGCCGGCCAGGACGCCACTCGGGGTCAAAACCCGGGCGATCTCCGGCCCGGCGACGGCCATGTCGAACCAGTGCAGGGCGTTGCCGGCCAGCACCGCGTCGACGGACGCGTCCGGCAGCGGAATCGCCTCCGCGCTGCCCGGGAGCGCCCGCACGGTCGGAAGCGCGCGGCCCAACTCGGCGAGCATCGCCGCGTCAGGTTCCACCGCCACGACGTCGACGCCGAGCGCGACAAGCGTGGCGGACAGCTTGCCGGTACCGGCGCCGAGGTCGAGGACTCGCGGGCCGGGCGCGCACTCCAGCGCCCACCGCGCCGCAGCCTGCGCGTAGTCGGGGCGATGTCGGGCGTACGCGGACGCCGCCGAACCGAACGACGAGCTGAGCACCACCGATGCCACCGTTCCTCTGCTGCCGGTGTCCACATCATCCCTCGGTTCCTGGACGTCGGGGTGCCCCAGCCCGGCCGGACACCCCGACATCCAGCGGATCTGCCGTCAGCAGCAGCGTGAACCGGCTCCGCTGACCACCGGCTCCGCTTCGGGTGCCTTGCTGAGCGTGTCGGCGTCGGCCTTCACGGTGTAGACCTCCCAACGCTCGGCACCCGGGCCGCGTACCCAGACCTTGTCCTGCAGGGCGTAGCAGCACTCGGTGTTGTTCTCCTCCAACGTGATCAGGCCGGAGTCGGTGAGGCGCTTGGTGGCGGCGGTGACCTCGTCGGTGCTGAACACCTCGACGCCCAGGTGGTCCAGCGCGGTGGGCTGGTCGGCTTCGCCCTCGATGAGGACGAGCTTCAGCGGCGGGTTCTCGACGGCGAAGTTGGCGTAGCCGGGCCGACGCTTGGCCGGGTCGACGCCGAACAGCTTCGAGTAGAACGCGACCGAGCCGTCGAGGTCGGAGACGCGCAGCGCGAGCTGGACACGGGACATGGGGCACCTCCTGGGGGTGAACTGCTGTCTAGATGGATTTCGAAGCAACCCCACCGTTGCACCCTGATTCGATGCCTGTCAAGCTAGACGAGTGTCGAAACAGAATCTGCCGGTCGTAGATCTGCAAGCGGTAGCCTGCTGCGCGCCGCTCGCGGTCCGCCCGATGGACGCCGAGCAGGCGGCGGTGGTCGCGCCGATGTTCAAGGCCCTCGGCGACCCGGTCCGACTGCGCTTGATGTCGATGATCGCCTCGGTGCCGGAGATCTGCGTGTGCGACCTGACCCCGGCGTTCGACCTGTCCGGACCGACCATCTCCCATCACCTCAAGGTGCTGCGGGAAGCCGGCCTCGTCGACGCCGACCGTCGTGGCACCTGGGTGTGGTACACGGTCAGGCCCGAGGCGTTCCGTCAGCTCGGCGTACTGCTCGACCTGCCGGCCACGACCGCTCCTGCCACCGCGTGAGCCGCACCCTCGCCCGCCGCGCCTCCGCCGAATTCGCCGGCACGGCCCTCCTGGTCGCCGCCGTCGTCGGCTCCGGGATCGCTGCGGCTCGCCTCTCCCCCGGCGACGTCGGGCTCCAACTACTGGAGAACGCGGTCGCCACCGCGTTCGCGCTGGGCGCGCTGATCCTGATCTTCGGACCGGTGTCCGGTGCGCACCTCAACCCCGTCGTCTCGGCCGTGGACTGGTGGCTCGGCCGTCGCGCCGGCACCGGCCTGACCGGCACCGACCTCGCCGCCTACACCGTCGCGCAGATCACCGGCGCGATCGCCGGAGCCGTGCTGGCGAACCTGATGTTCGATCTGCCGGCGGCCACCTGGTCAGCCACCGATCGCGCCGGCGGCAACCTGTGGCTCGCCGAGGTCGTCGCCACCGCCGGTCTGGTCGTCCTGGTCTTCGCCCTCGCCCGCAGCGGCCGGACGGCCAGCGCGCCCGCCGCAGTCGGCGCCTACATCGGTGCGGCCTACTGGTTCACCTCGTCCACGTCGTTCGCGAACCCCGCCGTCACCATCGGCCGGGCCTTCACCGACACCTTCGCCGGCATCGCCCCCACCTCGGTGCCCGGCTTCGTGGCCGCCCAGCTCGTCGGCGGCCTGGTCGGCGTCGCCGCACTCGCCGCGTGGTATCCCCACGCCAAAGGCGCCGCCGACGATGTCCTCGTACCCCACCTCGCCCAGGAGCCGGAAACCCGATGAGCGACAAGCCCAGCGTCCTGTTCGTCTGCGTGCACAACGCCGGCCGCTCGCAGATGGCCGCCGGTTGGCTCCGCCACCTCGCCGGGGACACCGTCGAGGTCCGCAGCGCCGGCAGCGAACCCGCCGAGACGATCAACCCGGTCGCCGTCGACGCGATGCGCGAGGTCGGCATCGACATCACCGACCAGAGCCCGGTCCGACTCACCTGGGACGCCGCCGAAGCCAGCGACGTCATCGTCACCATGGGCTGCGGCGACGCCTGCCCGGTCTTCCCCGGCAAACGCTACGAGGACTGGAAACTCACCGACCCGGCCGGGCAGCCCATCGACGTCGTCCGCGAGGTCCGCGACGACATCAAGGATCGCGTCCACGCACTACTGCGAGAGCTACGCCCCTGACGCCATCGCGCAAGAAAGGCCCGACAGCTACATTGTCGCCACCAGCACTGCCGATCATGGGAGCGTCGTGGCCGGAAACGACGATGGAGCGGGCCGCGGAAGGAACGCGCTCAGAAGCCTGTTCGCCATCGGCAGTCTCAGCGGAATCGCTCTGATCGCCGTCGTGGCGCTCGTGGTGCTCCTCTGCTGCGTCCCCTGCCTCTGGTACCGGTCCCTGTCGCCGGACCTGCCCTTCAACTGAGACGGGACGCAACCTCGACCCGAGGTTCCGACGTTCAAGCGGAGAGCTGACCACTCACCACAGGGCCGCCTGTCCTGGCATGGCGTCGGCGTTGCGTAGCGCAGCAGCCGGGAACGCGGAGGGCCAGACATCGAGCTGCGCCCTCACCGTGTGCCGGTAGTGATCAAGGTATTCACGCACCTCGGGTCGCAGGTCGTCCCACCGCACACCGCTCTGGTCCGCCTGACAGCAAGCCACGCTCTCGATCCAGTACCGATACACGAAGTGCTCGAAGTCCGGCGCCAGCCACACCGTCTGGTCGAGGAAGTCTGCCGTGCTCATATCCTCGTCCTCTTCGCTCTCCGTGGGCTCGTACAGATTGATGCTGGCGACAACCGGGCTGCTTCCATCCGAGCCCAGATACAGGTACCAGTAGGCACAGCTCTGCACGTCATGCATGAAGCGCACCAGGTAGGCGTGCTTCTCCACCGGGCTGGGGACGGGCGTCGGCGACATCTCCCAGCACGTCGCGACATGGGGCACTGCCCGTTGCAGCGTCTCGCTGCCCATGAACGTGACGAACGAGCTCGGTAGCGCCAGGCCGTCCCGGGCCAACCGCCGGTCGATCCGAGCGAGACCCGCCGTCGGAACCGGGTTGGCCTCCATGTACTGCGCGTCCGCGCCGGCCGCCTGTGGAGTCAACCAGCCGAACCGGCCATCGAAGATGTGGGCTGGCAGCAGCGGAAGGCTGCCGTACGTGTCGTCGTCCAGTTCCGCGACCTGGCGGTGGGAGCCCAGGTCACAGCCCCACCAGCCGCGCATGAAACGCATCAGCCGATTCTCCCGCACGGACACTTGACGTATCGGTTCGTCGGCCGCTCGTCCGTGGTCCGGCTCAGCCTGCCGGACGGCAGACGACCTACGCCACCGTCACACCTGCGGAAACAGACCGCGTTCAGACGTTGAAGCGGAACTCCACGACGTCGCCGTCCTGCATGACGTACTCCTTGCCCTCGATGCGGACCTTGCCCGCCGCCTTGGCCGCCGCCATCGATCCGGCCTCGACCAGGTCGCCGTAGGAGACCACCTCGGCCTTGATGAAGCCGCGCTGGAAGTCGCTGTGGATGACACCCGCGGCCTCCGGCGCGGTCGCGCCGATCGGGACGGTCCAGGCCCGCGCCTCCTTGGGGCCGGCCGTGAGGTACGTCTGGAGTCCGAGCGTACGGAAACCGACGCGGACGAGCTGGTTGAGGCCGGGCTCGTTCTGGCCGATCGACTCCAGCAGCTCGCGGGCCTCGTCCTCGGGCAGGTCCACCAGCTCGGATTCGATCTTGGCGTCCATGAAGACGGCCTCGGCGGGGGCGACCAGGGCACGCAGTTCGTCGAGGAACGCCTCGTTGGCCAGCTCGGCCTCGTCGACGTTGAAGACGTACAGGAACGGCTTGGTGGTGAGCAGGTGCAGCTCGCGCAGATGCTCAAGCTCGATCTTCGCGGCGGCGGCCCCGGAGTAGAGGGTGGTGCCGCCGTCGAGCACCTCGATCGCGGCCTTCGCGGCGGCGACCGCGGCGGCCCGGTCCTTGCGGAGCTTGGCCTCCTTCTCCAACCGGGGCAGCGCCTTGTCCAGGGTCTGCAGGTCGGCGAGGATCAGCTCGGTGTTGATCGTCTCGATGTCGTCGGCCGGCGAGACCTTGCCGTCGACGTGCACCACGTTCGGGTCGGAGAAGGCCCGGACCACCTGGCAGATCGCGGAGGCGTCACGGATGTTGGCCAGGAAGGCGTTGCCCCGCCCCTGCCCCTTCGACGCGCCGCGCACCAGGCCGGCGATGTCGACGAACGACACCGGAGCGGGCAGCACCTTCTGCGAGGAGAAGATCTCGGCCAGCTTGTCCAGCCGGTCGTCGGGCAGCCCGACCACACCGACGTTGGGCTCGATGGTGGCGAACGGGTAGTTCGCCGCCAGCACGTCGTTCTTGGTCAACGCGTTGAACAGCGTGCTCTTGCCGACGTTGGGCAGGCCGACGATGCCGATGGTGAGACTCACGACGGGCCAGCTTACGCGGTTGCCGGCCAGGCCGGTCCAGCCGGCTCCGATTCGGCCGGGCCGGGCGCTGTCACCGGTCGCGCCTCGGCGGGTCCCGACGCTGGAATCCCGTTGCTACCCTCTCGATGTCGCGTGCGGCGTTAGGGGGCGTTGTGGATCAGGTGACGGAATTCGACCGACTGTTCCAGCAGACGCGGCGGGCGTTGGCGTCGATGCGGTCGACCGGTCCGGCCCCTGACGACGAGTTGGGCGTCGAGCCGGCCCGGGGCACCGGATCCGCTGCCGGCGGGCAGGTGGAGGTCGTGGCGGTCGGCCAGCGTGTCGAGTCGGTGACGGTGGACCCGCGCGCACTGCGGATGGGTGCCGAGATGCTCGGCGAGCAGATCACCCTGGCGGTCAACGCGGCACTAGACGACCTGCGGCTCCAGGCCGGCACGGCGGCCGAGGCGCCCGACGTGGATCCGGCGGCCCTGGGCCAGCAGCTCGACGAGTTGCAGAACGAGTCGGTGCGCAGCATGGCGGCGATGACCGATGCGCTCACCGACGCGGTGCGGCGCATCCAGCAGGCAGCGAGGTGACGGCATGCACGACGACCTCCAGGTGCACCCACCCGCACTACGTCAGGGTGGAGGCCACCTGAACGAGGTGGCCGACCAGATCGCCGCGCAGTGGGAGGCGCTGCGCGCGCAGGCGGCCTCGATGGGTGACATCTTCGGCGACGACGACGTGGGTGGTCTGATCGGCATGTCGTACCAGGTGGCCGAGGAGATCGCGGCGGAGTGCCTCGGGTCGGTCATCGACGGGCTGCGCGGCTTCGGCGACGGGTTGACGCTGATGGCCGACCAGTACGACGTGGTCGAGCAGGACAACGACGCCCAGTTCACGACGATGAGCTGGTAGGCGGATCGATGGGCATCATGCTTCCCGGCGAACTCGCCGGCCTGCTCAATGAGCTGGGCTACACCTGGCCCAAGTCGGACGAGACGAAGTTGTTCGAGCTGGGCCAGATGTGGATGCAGATGGCCGACTCGTTGCACAACGCGGCGGCCGAGGGCACGGCGGCCGCGCAGCGGGTGCTGGCCGGCAACCAGGGCGACGCGTTGACCGCGTTCCAGGAACGCTGGGAGGCCGGCGGCTCGGCGATGTCGGTGCTGCGCGACGGCGGCACCGGCGCACAGATGGTGGCGGCGACGCTCTTCGTGTGCGCGCTGATCGTCCTCGCCCTGAAGATCAACGTGATCGTGCAGCTGGTCATCCTGCTGGTGCAGATCATCCAGGCGCTCGCGACGGCCGCACCGACGTTCGGCGCCTCCCTGTTGGAGATCCCCGTCTTCAAGAAGCTCACCGACATCGTGCTCAACATGCTCATCGACCAGGCGATCGGCGTGGTGCTGGGATGAGCGCTCCCCTGCCCGAGCTGTACATCGGTGTCGACGTCGAGGCGGACGGGCCGATCCCCGGGCCGTACAGCATGATCTCGCTGGGCATGGCCGTGGCCGGTCGTCCCGATCTGACGTTCTACACCGAACTGCGGCCCATCTCCGACGAGTTCGTTCCGGCGGCGCTCGCCGTGTCGGGTCTGGATCGGGAGCGCCTGCTCCGTGAGGCGCCCAGCGCGGCGGACGCGATGTCGGCGGCGGCCGCCTGGGTCAACGGGCTACGTCGGATCGGCCGGCCGGTCTTCCTCGCCGCCCCCGCGGTGTGGGACGGCATGTTCGTGCACTGGTACTTCGTCCGGTTCGTGGGCCACAGCCCGTTCGGCGCCACCGGTTCCGGCGTCGACCTGCGCAGCTACTGGATGGGGCTCACCGGCAGCGAGTGGGTCCAGACCCGCAAGGGCAAGATCAAGCACGAGCTGGGTCTGCACGACGTACCGCACACCCACCACGCCGGCGAGGACGCCGCCGAGTTGGCGCAGGTCTTCGACGCCGTACTGCGTCGCCGACGGTCGGGCGATCCGACGTGACCGGGCGGCGGCGGGACCTGCCCGACGGTGCCACCACGGCGGCCCGGGGCATCGTGGCGCAGGCCGCCCGCAGCATGATGCGGCGGGCCGACGACGTGGCGGGCGAGACCGCCGAGGCGGCGGCCACCCGGGCCGCCCGGCGAATCCCGCAGGGCTTCACCGAGCGGCAGTGGACCCGGTTCGCCCGGGGCGCCCGGCAGACCCAGCGGCAGGCGGGCCTCCCGGACGGCGACCTGGTGGCCCACGGCAGTCGGGTACGCGGCACGGCCCGTCCGGACTCCGACATCGACGTGGCGCTCATCGTCGACGACAAGACCTTCTTCGACCTGGCCGAGCGTTCCCTGTCCCGGGCACCGGACGGCACCCGACTGCGCAAGACCATGCTGCGCCGGATCAACGAGAACGGTCAGCTCGCCAGCTTCGACCTGGGCACCGACTTCACCCACCTGCGCCGGGAACTGATGGACACCCACGTACCGCACAAGGTGCAGTTCTCGGTGCTACGCCGGGGCGGCAAGTTCGACAACGGCCCGTTCCTCCCGCTCGATTGAGCGGTTCCGCATCTGGCAAGGTGGCAGACGTGCAGACGACGTTGCAGTTCCTCATCATGGTCGACGGCCCGCTGACGGCGGCGGATCTGCTGGACCTGATCCGCACCCGGCTGCCCGACGCGGTGCCCTACCGCCGCGACTCGGTCGACGTCCGCGGCAACCTGCTGGAGATCAACGCCAACGAGGACGCCGACCCACGGTTGGCCGCCACCGACGAGGACGACTACCTCTACTTCCGGTGGCGGGTGGAGCTGACCCCGATGGACAAGACGATCGACGAGAGCCACCAGATCGCCCTGGCCCGGGAGCTGCTGCGCGCCATCGACGGACCGCAGGCCCGGGCGACCGTGTGCGCCGCGTTCGAGGACCGGGTCTGACCCGCGCTCAGCCGAGCAGGCGGGGCGCGATGACCGTCTCCCGAACGGTGCCGTCGGCGCCGCGACTCACCTCGTACGCCGAGACCCCCTCGCGGTCGGCGACCGCCTCGACCAGCCGGGTCCCCCGGTAGACCAGGCCGACGCCGTCGTCGGTGCAGTGGCTGGTCGGCAGCGTCCCGTCGCCGACCAGCTCGTGCATCAGCGGCCGGCGCTGGCCCTCGCTGTCGTAGTGCACGCCATTGCCGTACGGCAGCCAACCCAACGCCTCGGTGTAGCCCCGCAGCCGGGGTCCGAAACTGTCGGTGGCGCCACCCAGGTGCCAGCAGATCGATCCGGCGGAGACGCCGGCCAACACCACGCCGGCCTGCCAGCACTCGTGCAGGATCTCGTCCAGCCCGTGTACCCGCCAGACCGCGACGAGGTTGGCGACGCTGCCGCCGCCGACCCAGATCACGTCCTGCGCGAGCAGGTGGGCGCGGACGTCGTCCACGTTCGGCATCGGGAACAGCGCCAGGTGCGACAGGCGGAACCGCGTGTCGGCGAACGCACCGTAGACGGCGGTGAACGAGGTCGGCTGGTCACCGACGGCCTGCCCGAGATAGCAGATCCGTGGCTGCGGGCCGGCCTCGGCCAGCTCGGCGGCCAACTCGAAGATCGGGCCTGGGCGCAGGTCGGACGGCCCTCGGTCACCCCGGAAGAAGCCCATGCTGGTGGCGAGGATGGTCGGTTCGCTGGCGGCCATGGGAGATCCTTCCGTCGGAATGTCTGGTGTCCATCCTGCCGTAGTCGATCATCGGCCCGCCGGAGCGGTGTCGACCCGAACCGCTCAGCCGGCGCGGCGTTGGCGGGGAACGAGGCCGGGCCGCGCGCCGGGCGGGTCGGTGGTGGCGCTCGACGCGCCCGAAGGAGTCGCCTGCGGAGCGGACCGGCGGCGCGCCGCCGAGCCCTCGGCGGGCGGCTCGGCATCGGCGGCGGGCAGGTCGTCGAACGGCCGCTCCGTCGCGGGCAGTTGCGCGGACGCGGCACGCGGCAGGGTGAAGCGGTCCGCCGCCGTCGGGCCGGCGAAGATCGATTCGCGCAGCATCCAGCGCACCTCGTCGGCCGTCCAGCCGAGGCCGGGCCGGGCCGCGATCTCCCCGATCAGCCGCCGGCCGACGGTCGTGTCATCGTCGTAGAAACGCATGCACCAGTGGTGCGTCCACATGCCGAGCGCCCGCAGACCCGCGTCGTCGAGCGACCGGACCAGCCGGCCGCAGGCGGTGCCGGCGAACGGCTCCGTCTCGTCGGCGGACCGGTCCCGCTCGATGGCGCCGACGGCGGCCGGCGCCACCGCGCGCATCCGGCGGTAGAAGGCCTGCACCACGGCGCGGGGCAGCGGCGGAATCGTGCCTTGTGTCGACGCCGCCACCCAACCCGCAACGCTCGCCATCGCCGCCCCCCTTCTTGAGTTGGTGGCGAGACGTTACCCGGGACGACCGACACTTCCGGGCGGAAAACCCCCACCCCTGCGCTCTCCCGCCGTGATCAAGAGGTTCGCGTCACCAAGCGCGGCGTGTCGTGACGCCAATCTCTTGATCACCGGGGGAACGCCCTCGGCGGGGGACGTTCTCGGTGGGAGCGCGGGGTGGGCAGAGTCAGGTCTGATTTCCGCCAGCCGACGGCGTGAGCAGCGGGGCATCATCGGTGGCGTGGAGATGGACTTCGAGCGGTGCTATCGGGCGGTGGACAGTCGCGACCAGCGGTTCGACGGCTGGTTCTACACCGGCGTGACGTCGACCGGGATCTACTGCCGGCCGTCCTGCCCGGCGGTCACCCCGAAGCGGCAGAACGTCCGGTTCTTTCCGTCGGCCGCCGCCGCGCAGGGCGCCGGGTTGCGTGCCTGCCGCCGCTGCCGGCCGGACGCCGCGCCCGGCTCGCCGCAGTGGGACGTCCGTGCCGACGTGGTGGGCCGGGCGATGCGGCTGATCGCCGACGGGGTGGTCGACCGGGACGGCGTACCGGGGCTGGCCGCCCGGCTGGGCTACACCGAACGGCACCTGCACCGGATGCTGCGCGCCGAGATGGGGGCCGGGCCGCTCGCGTTGGCCCGGGCGCAGCGGGCGCAGACCGCCCGGATCCTGATCGAGACCACCGGCCTGGGGATGGCCGAGATCGCGTTCGCCGCCGGCTTCGGCAGCGTGCGGCAGTTCAACGACACGGTCCGCGAGGTGTACGCGAGCGCCCCCTCGGAGCTGCGGACCGCTCGCAGCCGACAGCCGGCGGCGGTCGGGGCGGGGACGATCACGCTCCGGCTGGCGTACCGTCCGCCGCTGCACGCCCACGCGCTGCTGGACTTCCTCGCGGTGCGCGCGCTGCCCGGAGTGGAGGAGGTACGCGACGGGACGTACCGGCGGGGGTTGCGGTTGCCGCACGGCCCCGGCCAGGTGGCCCTGACCCCGGCGGACGGGTACGTGGCGGCGGCGCTGCGCCTGACCGACCTGCGCGACCTGGCGCCGGCGGTGGCCCGCTGCCGACGCCTGCTCGACCTCGACGCGGACCCGGAGGCGGTCGACGCCACGCTGGCGGCGGACCCGGCCCTGGCCCCGGCGGTGGCCGCCGAGCCCGGCATCCGCGTCCCCCGCGCGGTCGACGGTTTCGAGATGGCCGTCCGCGCGATCGTGGGCCAACAGGTCTCGGTCCGCTCCGCGAGAACCACCCTGACCCGCCTCCTGGCCACCCGCGTTGATCATGAAGTTGTTGCCACCGACGACGGCGTGTCGCGACAACAACTTCATGATCAACGGGATGACCTGCGGGGGTTCCTCACCGCGGAGGAGGTTTTGGGAATTCCGGATGCGGGGTTCGGGATGCCGGTGCGGCGGCGGGAGACCATTCGCGGGCTGGCCCGTGCCGTGGTGGACGGCACCGTGGACCTCGCGCCGGGAGGTGACCGTCAGGAGACCAGGCGAGGGCTGCTCGCGCTGCCCGGGATCGGTCCGTGGACCGCCGACTACCTCGCCCTGCGCGCCCTCGGCGACCCGGACGTCCTGCTCGACACCGACCTCGCGATCCGCCGGGGCGCGGCGGCGCTCGGCCTACCCGACACGACCCTCGACGCGCACGCCGAACGGTGGCGCCCCTGGCGGTCCTACGCCACGATCAGACTCTGGAGAGCGGCATGAGCATCGACAGCACCGTCCTGACCACCCCGACCGGTCCGCTGAGTATCCTCGCCGACCGCGACGGGCAGGTCCTGGCGGCCGGCTTCACCCCCGACCCGGAGGCACTGCCGGCACTGATCCACCCCAGTCTGCGGGCCCCGGTACGGCAACGCGCCGACCTCGGGCCGACCACCGACGCCGTCCGGTTCTACCTGGACGGGGACCTCGCCGCCATCGACTCGGTGCCGGTACGGCAGCACACCGGCGGCGAGTTCATGGCGCACGCCTGGCAGGTGCTGCGGGACGTGCCGCCGGGCGCACCGGTCACCTACACCGGGTACGCGGCGCTGGCCGGTCGGCCACCCGCGGTACGGGCCGCGGCCGCCGCCTGCGCGCGGAACGCCGCGGCGCTCTTCGTGCCCTGCCACCGGGTGCTGCGTACCGACGGGACCCTCGGTGGCTACCGCTGGGGACTTGACGTGAAGAAGTGGCTTCTCGGTCATGAGCGGCGGTTGACGGCAAGCTGACAACTACACGGGCACCCAATGACGCTACCGTCGGGTAGTGCCTGTGGAGAGCGACGGCGACCGGGCCGCCCCGGTCGCCGCGGGCCGCCACCCCGTGCACAACCTCTGGCGGTTGCGCCGCTACCTGCGCCCGTACGCCGCCGAATTCGCCTGGCTGCTGGTCGCGGGGCTGGCCGGCACGGCCGCCGGGATCGCCGTACCCCTGGTGGTGCAGCGCGTGGTGGACGGGCCGGTGGCCCGCCACGAGCCCGCCGGCCTGCTCCAGCTCGGTGCTCTCGCGCTGCTGCTCGGCGTGGTCGAGGCGGTGCTCATCTTCATCCGCCGGTGGGTGCAGTCGTCCTCGGCGGTGGGCATGGAGGCGGCGCTGCGCGCCGACATCTACGCGCACCTGCAACGGCTGCCGGCCAGCTTCCACGACCGCTGGCAGTCCGGCCAGTTGCTCTCGCGGATCACCAGCGACCTGTCGGTGATCCGCCGGTTTCTGTCCTTCGGTGTCTTCTTCCTGGTGCTCAACCTGACCACCTACGTGGTGGTGGTGCTGCTGCTGATCCACCTGCACGCGGCGCTCGGCCTGCTGGTCGCGGCCAGCGCCGTACCGCTGCTGCTGATCGCCCGCCGGTTCGGCCGGCACTACCACACCGCTTCCCGGCGGATGCAGGACCAGCAGGGCGACGTGGCGACGCTGGTCGAGGAGACCGCGCAGGGCCTGCGCACCATGAAGGCGTACGGGCGGGGGCCGGAGTTGGCCGCCCGCTTCGCCGACGGGGCCCGGACGCTACACGACACCGGCGTGGGCAAGGGCCGGCTGCTGGCGAACACGGCGGCGCTGCTCGACCTGGTACCCAACCTGACCCTGGGCGTGGTGCTGGTGGCCGGGGCGGCCGCCGCCGCGCGGGGCGTACTCACCCTCGGCGAGCTGGTGGCGTTCGCCAGCCTCCAACTGATGCTCATCTGGCCGGTGCAGTCGCTGGGCTGGATCATCGCCAACGGTCAGGAGGCGGCCACCGCCGCCGACCGGATCCAGGAGGTGCTGGACACTCCGCCGCAGATCGTGGACGCTCCCGACGCGCTCACCCTGAGCCGCGACGCGGTCCAGGGTCGACTCCGCTTCGAGCGGGTCGCCTTCCGCTACCCGGGCGCGGCCACCGGCGTCCTGCACGAGATCGACCTGACCATCGAGCCGGGCGAGACGCTGGCCCTGGTCGGCGCCACCGGCTGCGGCAAGAGCACCCTGCTCTCGCTGGTGCCCCGACTGCACGAGGTGACCGGCGGCCGGATCACCCTCGACGGGCACGATCTGCGTGACCTGCGGTTGGCCTCACTTCGCCGGCTGGTCGGGGTGGCGTTCGAGGAGCCCACCCTCTTCTCCATGTCGGTGTGGGAGAACCTCACCCTGGGCCGTCCGGACGCCGACGACGACGAGGTCCGCGCGGCCCTCGCGCTGGCGCAGGCCGATTTCGCGTACGACCTGCCGTGGGGCCTGGCGACCCGGGTGGGTGAGCAGGGGTTGTCGCTCTCCGGCGGCCAGCGGCAGCGGTTGGCGCTGGCCCGGGCGGTGCTCGGTCGTCCGGCGCTGCTGGTCCTCGACGACCCGCTGTCCGCCCTCGACGTGC
This sequence comes from Micromonospora sp. bgisy143, assembly GCF_057708145.1. Lineage (NCBI taxonomy): Bacteria > Bacillati > Actinomycetota > Actinomycetes > Micromonosporales > Micromonosporaceae > Micromonospora > Micromonospora sp. bgisy143. Next base: position 2,377 of record NZ_JBYIRN010000028.1, on the reverse strand, counting down.
ACACCGAGGCGCTGGTGGAGGCGGCGCTGCGACAGGTGCTGCGGGCCAGCACCGCGCTCCTGGTGGTGCACCGGCCGTCGACGATCGCGCTGGCCGACCGCGTCGCCCTGCTCGACGGTGGACGGATCGCCGCGGTCGGCCGGCACTCGGAACTGCTCGCCACGGTGCCCGCCTACCGGGCGTTGCTCGCCGCCGAACCACCCGCGCGGCCGGACCTGGCGGGAGCCGCCGACCCGCCCACGCGACCGGGCCCGGGCGGAACCGCCGAATCACCCGCGCGACCGGGCTCCGCCGGACCACCACCGCAGCCGGTCGCCACCGAACCGCCCGCACGGCCGGCCGCCGTCCGCGCGGGCGGAACCGAGCCGGGGCGGGTCGGGCCGGCCGGGCCGGGCGCGTCCACCTCGGACGGCTGGGGGCTGGTGCGCTCGTGACGTCCCCGCAGCAGGGCGATCCGCCTCCCGACGGGGAGCCGGAGCTGGCCCGCTGGCGGGGCACGGCCACCGACCCGGAGGCCGACCGGAGCCGGGCCGAGGAGAACACCCCGGAAGCCGTCGCCCGGCTACGCCGGCACAGTCGGGCCCTGCTGGCCGATCTGCTGCGCCCGCACCGGGGGCGACTCGCCGCCGCCGTGGGGCTGCTGCTCGCGCAGAACGCCGCCGCGATGGCCGGCCCGTACCTGGTCATGGTCGGCATCGACCGGGCCATCGCCCCGCTGCGCGCCGGGAACGCCACCCCGCTGGTCGCGGTGGCCGGCGCGTTCGCCGTCGCCGCAGGGACGGAGTACGCGGCCCGGCGTGGCTTCCTCACCCTCTCCGCCCGCATCGGCCAGGCCGTCCTGTTGGACCTGCGGCAGCGGGTGTTCGGGCACTTCCTGCGCCTGTCGGTGGGCTTCCACGAGCGGTACACATCGGGCCGGATGGTGTCCCGCCTCACCAGCGACCTGGACAGCATCGCCGAACTGGTCGACGGGGGGATCGACAGTCTGGTGCTGGCCGCGCTGTCGATCCTGTCGGTGGCCGCCATCCTGCTCTGGCTGGACCTGCCGCTGGCCGCGGTGACGCTGTTCGCGTTCCCCTTGCTGTTCTGGCTCTCCCGCTGGTTCGCCCGGGCGTCGGCCACCGCCTACCGACGGACCAGGGAGGCCGTCGCGCTGGTGATCGTGCACTTCGTCGAGTCGATGCGGGGCATCCGGGCGGTGCAGACGTTCCGTCGGGAACCCCGCAACCAACGGATCTTCGTGACGCTCGGGGACGACTACCGGCGGGCGAGCCTGCACGCCTTCCGGCTGATCGCCACGTACTCGCCGGCGATCAAGTTGATCGGCAACCTCACGGTCGCGATCGTGCTCTGCTACGGCGGGTGGCGGGTGCTCGGCGGGCGGACCGAGGTCGGTGTGCTCGCCGCGTTCCTGCTCTACCTGCGGCGCTTCTTCGAGCCGATGCAGGAGCTGAGCCAGTTCTACAACTCGTTGCAGTCGGCGACGGCGGCACTGGAGAAGCTGGCCGGGGTGCTCGACGAGCGGCCCGGCGTCGCCGAGCCGGCCCGGCCGGTGCCGCTGCCCCGCGGCCCCGGTCGCGGCGAGCTGACCTTCCGGGGCGTCTCGTTCGGCTACCGCGCGAACACCCCCATCCTCGCCCGGCTCGACCTGGAGGTGCCGGCCGGGCAGACGGTCGCGCTGATCGGGCCGACCGGCGCGGGAAAATCGACGATCGCCAAGCTGGTGGCCCGGTTCCACGACCCGGACGCCGGCACGGTGCTGCTGGACGGGATCGACCTGCGCACGGTGTGCGACGCCGACCTGCGCCGCGCCGTGGTGCTGGTGACGCAGGAGAACCACCTGTTCAGCGGCACCGTGGCAGAGAACATCCGGTTCGGCCGGCCGGGCGCCGACGACGCCGAGGTGCGGGCCGCCGCCCAGGCGATCGGCGCGCACGAGTTCATCGCCGCGTTGCCCGACGGGTACGCCACCCAGGTGCACCGGCGCGGCGGCCGGCTCTCCGCCGGCCAGCGACAACTGGTCGCGTTCGCCCGGGCGTTCCTCGCCGACCCGACCGTGCTGATCCTCGACGAGGCGACGTCGTCGCTGGACGTGCCGACGGAACGGCTGGTGCAGCGCGCGCTCGGCACCATCCTGCGGGACCGGACGGCACTGGTGATCGCCCACCGTCTCTCCACCGTGGAGACGGCCGACCGGGTGCTGGTCCTCGACGGCGGCCGGGTCGTCGAGGACGGCCCGCCGGACGTGCTCGCCGCGTCCGGCGGCCGGTACGCGGTCCTGCACCAGCAGTGGCGCGACTCGCTCGTCTAGGGCCTGTTTCATAAGAACTGGCCGGCCTGCGGCGGGCCCGGCTCGACCGCCCTTAAGAAACAGGCC
>NZ_JBYIRN010000027.1:0-93687 GCF_057708145.1 Micromonospora sp. bgisy143 | reverse complement strand
GGCGTGTGTCGAAGTCCTCGGTCGAGCCGAGGCGGAGTCCAGGCGGCGATCCGGCAAGGCGGAGGTTGGCTCGGATACCGGTGTTGTATCCGGGCCAACCTCCAACGCAGCCGGGCGTCGTCTGGGCCCGCCGCAGGCCGGCCAGGGGCTTCGACACACGCCCTAACCGCTGCGACCGGAGACACATCACAGCAGGTCGGCGGTTTAGCCGACCGCCCACGGGTGAATTCTTGACCGGAAAGCCTGACGAGGGGGGCCCATGTCCGACGAGACCAGCAACCGACCGAGCCGTCGCGCCGAACGCCCGGACGACGTGACCGACCCGCTGCTGTGGCAGCTCGCGGTCGACGTGCTCGACGCGCACGAGCCCGACGACGAGGGTCACTGCCGCAATCTCCAGTGCGCCGGCCAGTCCTGGCCGTGCACGGCGCGTACCACGGCCGAGCAGTCGCTGCGACTGGCCCGCAGCACCCCCGACGCGGCCGGGACGGCCGACGGCGGCGGGGCCGAGAGGCCGGCCGGGACGGCCGCGCCGGCGCCGCGCTGGGGCTGGAACGCCGACGTGATGGCCCGCCGCGAGGCGCGGACGGCCGCCTCGGCGGCGTGACGCGTCCCCGCGGGGACAGCACAGACGAACGAACGCTCGGCCGGGGATCCGGCCGAGCGTTCGCCTGTGGTACGTCAGAGAGCGAGCCGCTGCCCCGGGAGGATCAGACCCGGGTCCGCGCCGATCAGCTGACGGTTGCGCTCGTACAGGGCCTGCCAGCCGCCGCTCTGCCGGTGCCGCTCGGCGATCTCCGACAGGGTGTCCCCCGGCCGGACCACGTACGTGTCACCGCTGGCCGCCGGGGCGGTCCGCTCGTGGTTACGGGTAGCCGGCCGGTCGCCGCGCGACGAGTGCTCCCTGCCGGCGGTGGACGGCGACGACTTGCCGGTCGACGTCGTCGAGGACTTCCTGGTGGACTTCGTCGAGGACTTGCCGGTGGACTTCGTCGCGGAGCCGCCCGACGAGCCGCCCTTGCGGCCGCAGGTCGGCCACGCGCCGATGCCCTGCCCGTCGAGCACCTTCTCGGCGATCGCGATCTGCTCGCCGCGGCTGGCCAGGTCGGCGCGGGCGGCGTACTTCTTGCCGCCGTAGCCGGCCCAGGTGCCCTGGGAGAACTGCAAACCGCCGTAGTAGCCGTTCCCGGTATTGATCTTCCAGTTGCCGCCGGACTCGCACTGGGCGATCGCGTCCCAGTTGACACCGGCCTGGGCCGGGGCCGCCGGGCCGAAAAGGGCGACGGCGCCGGTGACCGCGCCGACGGCCAGGGTGCCGACGGCGACGCGGCGGGTGGTGACCCGTCGATGACGGGGGGTGTACGCAGACGTCATGGAACTTTCCTCCACGCCGGCGAGGTGAGCTGTCGGGTTCGGGCCGAGGAGCCCGGCCGCGCGCTGCGGCTTCACCCCGAGGTGACATGCACCGAGGAACCTGGGTCCCCCGCTCCTGCCCGGGTTCTGTTTCCGACGACCGGGGGCAGGATTTGGCGTTACCGGTCGCGGCGTCCACGGTGGCGGACCCGACCGACGGTAGGCACGGTCGCCGACGGTCGCCCACCGCTTGTGAAGTTGTTCACCGGCCCACGCGGGGCACCCCGGCCAGCGGTTGCGGACGACGTCCACCTGTGCACCGACCACGATGGACCGATTCCGATCACGGTGTGACGCGTACCTGGCGAATTGACGTTCGGACAGGAAACCGTAGACAGCCGGTCGCGATGCTCCGAAGCGCACCGGGTCCATCCCGGACCCCACACGCAGGAGGAACCCATGGCGCTCCAGCAGAGTCGCACCGGCCGTCGCCGCGCCGCGGCCACCCTCGTCGCCGTACTGGCCGGCGTGGGCCTGACCCTGTCCACGCCGGCCGCCGCACAGGCGGCCAGCCCGTGCACCAGCCTGACCTTCTACCGGGTCGGCGGCTACCCGGGCGGGGCGGACATGCACGTGCCGACCGTCGGCTGGCAGACCGGGAACAAGAGCTGCTACCTCAGCTACGGCCACTCGAACTCGGCGGTGCTGGTGTTGCAGGAGGCGCTGAACAACTGCTACTCGCGGTCGCTCACCCTGGACGGCAACTACGGTTCGAAGACCCGCGAGGCCGTCCGGTACGCCCAGCAGAAGATCAACGAGGACATCGTGTACGCGAACATCGCCGAGGACGGCGAGTACGGCCCGCAGACCCGCGCCTACATGGGCTTCGCGATCTTCGGGGTCAACGGCGGTCCGGTCATCCCCAACGTCTGCTACTACCCGGGCTGACACCACCCGCAGCGCCGGCCGGGGTCCCCCGTGGACTCCGGCCGGCGCCGTGGTGGCCCCCCACAGGTACGGCTGCGCCGGGTCAGCCCCGCCCCCGCGCAGCCGTCGGATCAGCAGACCCGGACCGCCTCGATCCGCTTGTTCCAGGTTCCCCCGATGGCGGCCGTGTCGTACGCCAGGTTCGCCCGGTAGCCGTACGCGTGCTGGTAGCCGAGCAGGCCGGTGGCGTTCGCGTTGTCCCAGAAGGTGGAGACGGTGCCGGACGGCCGGTTGTTGATGATCGACTGAGCCTGGTTGCGGAAGTACGAGGGCAGCGTGACGTCCTTACACCAGTTGTACGGCCCGTCGAGCAGGAAGATGTCGCCGCTGAAGTTGGCCCCGGAGTACAGGCAGAGCAGACCCGACGGGCAGGCGTAGTTGGCCTGGGCCGGGCTCGGAGCGACGCCGAGTGTGGCGCCCACGGCGACCACGCCGAGCAGCGCCGACGTGAGTCTTCGCAGAGCAGTTCGCACGATGATGACCTCCGGTGTCGTCACGACCGGGACCGGCCGTGAGTCGAGTTGCCGACATCACGTTGATCGATGTCGTTGTGCCAACGATGATCTGCGCGGAAGGTCGACGAATTCCTGCCGGAACCTCAATCCGGGGTGTCCCGGCACCGGGTGGGCGACCGGCAGCACAGCGAGCGGCGATTCATGGAAATTCGGGTCCTCGGGCCGGTCGAGGTCTGGGCGGAAGGTCATCCGGTCGATGCCGGAGCGGCCCGCCAGCGCGCCGTGCTGGCCGCGCTGGCGGTCGACGTGGGCCGACCGGTCCACCTGGACGCTCTGGTGGACCGGGTCTGGGGCGACGCGTCGCCGCCCCGCGTCCGCCACAACCTGCACGTCTATCTCGCCCGGCTCCGCCGGGTGCTGGCCGACGCGGGCGCACCCGACGCGTTGGCCCGCCGGTCGGGCGGTTATCTCCTGGACCTGCCGCCGGAGACGGTGGACGGCCCGCACTTCGAGGCGCTGCGGCACCGGGCCGACGCTCTGTCCGACCAGGACCCCGAGCGGGTGGACCTGCTGCGCCGGGCGCTGGAGCTGTGGCGTGGCGAGCCGCTGGCCGGACTACCCGGCGAGTGGGCGGCCCGGGTCCGACAGGACTGGCACCGCCGGCACACCGACACCGCCGTGCAGTGGGCCCGTGGGATGCTGCGGCGGGGCGAGCCGGATGCGGTGATTGATCCGCTGACCCGGCTCGCCGACGAGCATCCGCTGGACGAACCGGTCGCCGCCGTGCTGCTGCACGCGCTGGCCGCGGCCGGTCGGGGTGCGCAGGCGCTGACGTACTACGCCCGGCTGCGGGACCGACTCGCCGACGCGCTCGGCGTGGACCCGGGCGTCGAGCTGCGCCAGCTGCACCAGGCCATCCTGCGTGGTGAGGTCACCGTGCCGGCCGCGCAGGCGCTTCCCGTACCGGCCGGCGCGGGCGACGTCGCGCGGACCCGGGCGGACCGCCCGATTCCCGCGCAGTTGCCGTCGGATGTGCGGGGCTTCGCCGGGCGGGATGCGGAGCTGGCCCGGTTGGACGCGCTGCGGGCGTCCGCCGAGGAACGACCCGGGGCCGTTCCGCTGGCCGTGCTCTCCGGAGCGGGCGGCGTCGGCAAGACGGCCCTCGCCGTGCACTGGGCGCACCGGGTCGCCGGGCAGTTCCCGGACGGGCAGCTCTACGCCAACCTGGAGGGCTACACCCACAGCGGCGTCGTCCGCAGCGCGCAGCAGGTGGTCCGGGGCTTCCTGGCCGCGCTCGGCGTGCCGCCCCGCGAGGTGCCGGCGGACGAGCAGGCGCAGACCGCGTTGTACCGCAGCCTGCTCGCCGGTCGGCGGATGCTGGTGCTGCTCGACAACGCCCGGGACGCCGCGCAGGTCCGGCCGCTGCTGCCGGGCGCGGCGAGCTGCCTGGTGCTGGTGACCAGCCGGGACCGGCTCACCGGTCTGGTGGCCACCGAGGGCGCCGAGGCGATCGTGCTGGACCTGCTCAGCGCCGAGGACGCCCAGGCCCTGCTGTACGCGCGGATCGGGGCGCGGGCGAGGGCCGAACGGACGGCGGTCGACGAGCTGGTACGACTCTGTGACCGGCTGCCGCTGGCCCTGGTCGTGGTGGCGGCCCGCGCGGTGGTCCGGCCCCAGCTGCCGCTGGCCGAGTTGAGCGCGCAACTCCGGAACGACGGCCGGCTGGACGGGCTCGACACGGGCGACCACGACAGCAGCGTGCGGGCGGCGCTGTCCTGGTCGTACCGGCTGCTGTCGGCGCCAACCGCGCGGCTGTTCCGACTGGTCGGCGGCAGCACGGACGTGACGGTGAGTACCGCGGCCGGGGTCAGTCTCGTCGGCGCCGGCCGACGGGCCGTCCGGGCGGCGTTCGCCGAGCTGGCGGACGCGCATCTGATGCTGGAGCGCGCCCCGGACCGGTACGCCATGCACGACCTGTTGCGGGCGTTCGCGGCCGAGCTGTCCGCCGAGCACGACCCGGCCGGCGACCGGGCCGAGGCGCGCGGCCGGCTCTTCGACCACTACCTGCACAGCGCGCACGGGGCGGCCGTGCTGCTGCATCCGCACTGGGATCCGATCACCCTCGCCCCGGCCGTGGCGGGCGTACGGCCGGAGAAGTTCGGCGACCATGACGAGGCGGTGGCGTGGTTCACCCGCGAGCGCGACGTGCTGATCGCGCTCGTGGAACGGTGCGCCGCCAGCGGGGCCGATCGGCACGCCTGGCAGCTCGCCTGGAGCCTGACCAGTTTCCTGGACCGTCAGGGCGGCTGGCACGACCAGTTGGCGGTGCAGCGTTCGGCGCTGGCGGCGGCGCGGCGCAGCGGGTCGGTGGTCGGGCAGGCACACGCCCATCGCAGCCTGGCGCGGGCGCAGGCCCGCCTGGGCCGGCTCCACGAGGCGCCCGGCCAGCTCCAGCGGGCGCTGGAGCTCTTCCGCGAGCTGGGCGACCTGGCCAACCAGGCGCACACCTGCCTCGACCTGGCCGAGGTGGCCGACCGGGAGGGCCGGCGCGCCGAGGTGGTCCAGCACGCCGAGGCGGCGTTGGCGCTGTATCGCGAGGCGGGCCACCGCTACGGGCAGGCGATGGCGTTGAACGCGGTCGGCTGGTACCGGGCCCAACTCGGCGCGCACGACACCGCGGTCGAGGCGTGCCAGCAGGCGTTGGAGCTGCTACGCGAGTTCGACGACCGGCAGGGCCAGGCGCCCACCTGGGACACCCTCGGCTACGCGCAGCACCGCGCCGGACGGCCCGCGGAGGCGGTCGTCGCCTACCGGCACGCGCTGGCGCTGTACCGGGAGTTCCAGGACCGGTACTACGAGGCGGACACGTTGGGGCACCTGGCCGAGGCGCAGGTCGACGCGGGCGACCCGGCGGAAGCGGCGCGGAGTTGGCGGACCGCGCTGGGCATCCTGGACGAACTCGGCCACCCGGACGCGGCGGAGGTCCGTCGCCGGCTGGCGGACGTCGACACGTCCGGACCGGCCGGCGGGACCCACTGAGCGGGCGGCCCGCCGGCCGGAGGGGCCGAACGGTTACAGGGTGCGCGCCAGCCGGTCGGCGAGGGTCCGGGTGAACCGGGCCGGGTCGGCCAGCTCGCCGCCCTCGGCGAGGACCGCCAGGCCGTACAGCAGTTCGGCGGTCTCGGTCAGGGCCGGGCCGGAGTCGCCCTGCTCGTGGGCCTTGCGCAGCCCGGCGACCAGCGGGTGACCGGGGTTGATCTCCAGGATCCGCTTGGTCGAGGGGACCTCGTGCCCCATCGCCCGGTACATCTTCTCCAGCGTCGGCGTGAGGTCGTGCGCGTCACCCACCACGCAGGCCGGTGAGGTGGTCAGCCGCGACGACAGGCGGACCTCCCGGACACTGTCGGCCAGGGTCGTGCCCAGCCAGTCGACAAGCGCGGCGAACTCCTGCCGCTGCTGCTCACGCTCGGCCTCGGCCTGCTGCTTCTCCTCGTCGGTGTCCAGGTCGACCTGACCCTTGGCGATCGAGCGCAGCGGCCGGCCGTCGTACTCGCCGACCCGCTCGACCCACACCTCGTCGACCGGGTCGGTGAGCAGCAGCACCTCGTGGCCCTTGGCCCGGAACGCCTCCAGGTGCGGAGAGTTCTCGATGGTGGCCCGGGAGTCGCCGGTGGCGTACCAGATGTCGGTCTGGCCGTCCTTCATCCGCGAGACGTAACCGGCCAGGTCGGTGGGCTCGGCCGCGTCGTGGGTGGACGCGACGGACAGGATCTCCAGCAGGGTGTCCCGGTTGTCGGTGTCGTCGATCAGCCCTTCCTTGACCACCGCGCCGAACTCCGTCCAGAAGGTGCGGTAGCGCTCGGCGTGGTTGGCCTTGAGGTCCTTGACGGTGGCGAGGACCTTCTTGACCAGGCGACGGCGGACGATCTGGATCTGCCGGTCCTGCTGGAGGATCTCCCGGGAGATGTTCAGCGACAGGTCGTGCGCGTCGACGACGCCCTTGACGAAGCGCAGATAGGTGGGGACCAGCGCCTCGCAGTCGTCCATGATGAACACCCGCTTGACGTAGAGCTGCACGCCGCGGCGACCCTGCGGGGAGAACATGTCCAGCGGGGCGTGGCTGGGCAGGAAGAGCAGCGCCTCGTACTCGAAGGTGCCCTCGCCCTTCATGTGCACGACCTCGAGCGGGTCGGCCCAGTCGTGGCTGACGTGCTTGTAGAACTCGTTGTACTCGGCGGCGTCGACCTCGTCGCGGGGGCGTGCCCACAGCGCCTTCATCGAGTTGAGGGTCTGCACCTCGCTGGTGGCGGCCTCGCCGTCGGCGCCGGGGCGCTCGACGGTCATCCGGATCGGCCACGCGATGAAGTCGGAGTAGCGCTTGACGATCTCGCGGATCGTCCACTCGGCGGTGTAGTCGTGCAGGTTGTCCTCGGTGTCCGCCGGCTTGAGGTGCAGGGTCACCGCGGTGCCCTGGGGGGCCTCGTCCACCGACTCGATCGAGTAGGTGCCCTCGCCGGTGGACTCCCAGCGGGTGCCGCCGGTCTCGCCGGCCTTGCGGGTCAGCAGGGTGACCCGGTCGGCGACCATGAACGCGGCGTAGAAGCCGACGCCGAACTGCCCGATCAGCTCCTGCGAGGCGCGGGCGTCGGCGGATTCACGGAGCTGGCGCAGCAGCTCGGCGGTGCCGGACTTGGCGATGGTGCCGATCAGCCGGACCACCTCGTCGCGGGTCATCCCGATGCCGTTGTCCCGGACGGTCAGCGTGCGGGCGTCCCGGTCGACCTCGATGGCGACGTGCAGGTCGTCGGTGTCGGCGACGAGGTCTTTGTCGACGAGCGTCGCCAGCCGCAGCTTGTCCAGGGCGTCGGACGCGTTCGAGATGAGTTCCCGCAGGAAGACGTCCTTGTTCGAGTAGATCGAGTGGACGACCAGCTGCAGGAGCTGACGCGCCTCGGCCTGGAACTCCAACGTCTCGGCCTGGTTGCTCACACCGTCTCCCTTCTCGGCTCGTGCGGAGGTTCGCGCAAAGGATACGAGCCGTCACCGGTGGGGGTGTGTGCGCCTCCGGGTCGTATTCCCGATTCCCGCCTGTCGGTCGCGTGACCTAGCTGACTTTGCCTAACAGAAGTCAGCCGGATAGCGTTCGGTGCGACAAGCCCCGCCACGAACCCTGGAGCAGTCCCATGAAGATCGCTGGAAGCACCGCCCTCGTCACCGGCGCCAACCGGGGCTTCGGCCGACACCTGGCCGCCGAGCTCGTCGCGCGTGGGGCGACGGTCTACGCCGGCGCCCGCAACCCGGACAGCGTCGACCTGCCCGGCGTGACGCCGGTCCGGCTGGACATCACCGACCCCGCCTCGGTGGCCGCCGCCGCGACGCTGGCCGGCGACGTGAACCTGCTGGTCAACAACGCCGGCATCGACAGCCGGGCGGACCTGCTGGAGGGTGACCTCGACCTGATCCGGCTGGAACTGGAAACCCACTACCTCGGCAACCTGTCGATGATCCGGTCCTTCGCGCCGGTCATCGCCGGCAACGGCGGCGGCACCATCCTGAACGTGCTCTCGGTGCTGTCCTGGGTCAACTTCCCCCTGCACGGCGCGTACGGCGCGGCGAAGTCGGCCGAGTGGGCGATGACCAACGCGCTGCGCCTCCAGCTCGCCGAGCGGGGCGTCCGGGTCGCCGGGCTGCACGTCGGCTACATGGACACCGACATGGCCGCGACCATCACCGGCGCCAAGTCGGACCCGGCGGAGATCGCCCGGATCGGCGTCGACGGCATCGAGGCCGACGCGTACGAGATCGTCACCGACGACATCAGCCGGCGGGTGCAGGCCGGGCTCGCCGGCGGGGTCACCGCGCTCTACCCGCAGCTTTCCTGACCGCTCCCCCACCGCCGAACGCGACGGGCCGCCGCCGGAAAGCACCGGCGGCGGCCCTTGATCGGGTACGCGGTCAGCTCCCGCCGCGCACCCCGTCGCACTCGCGGTCAGCAGCCACCGCAGGTGTAGAAGAGGATGTCCCAGTGGCTCCCCTCCTTGGTGTAGAGGTTGCCCGACGGCGCCCGGTACTGGTACCCGAACCCGGAGATGTAGCCGACGTACGCGTAGTTCGCGGAGATGTAGTTCTGGATGCACGTGCTCAACGCGATGTCGAGCTTGTAGCCGTTCCAGTGGCTGTACGTACCCCCGGCGTGCCCGACCTCGGTTCCCGCGGTGATGGTGATCGCGCAGCCGCTGGCCCGCTTGAAGGTGATGATGCCGTCGATGGTGGCCTGCCGGACCCCCTCGAACGAGGTACAGGTGGACACGTTGCGGTCGCTGCAGTTGCCGCTGGAGGTCCAGGAGATGCCGGCGGCGCGTAGCTGCGACGTGGCGCTGGAATGGCTGATGGCGAAGGCCGGAGCGGCCAGGCCGAACGTGGCACAGACCGTCGCCAGGGTGGCCACGAGCAGCGTGAGCACGCGGCGGCGCAGGGTGGATCGGGTGGATGACATGGCACTCCCGTTCGCGTGAGGCGGAATTCTGCGAATCAGGGGCCGGCCTTGAAAGATTTCTACCAGAGATAGATGGGCATGACCAGATGCCGGGTGGGAGCGCGCGACACACGCCCCCACCCGGCGCGCGTCAGCCGGCCTGGAGCGTCACGTCGTCGATCACGAAGCTGGTCTGCAACGACGAGTCCTCGGTGCCGGTGAACTTCAGGGTGACCGTCTGCCCGGCGAACCCGGCCACGTTGAACGTGCGCTGGGTGTAGCCGGAGGCGGCGTTCAGGTTCGAGTACGTGGCCAGGGTGGTCGAGCCCACCTGCACGGTGAGCTTGTCGTACGCCGTCGAGGAGGTCGTCTCGGCGGTGTCGATGTGCAGCCAGAACGACAGCGTGTAGCTGGCGCAACCGGCCGGCACGGTCACCGACTGGGACAGGGTGTCGGTGTGGGTGCTGCCGTACCCGTCGAGCCACGCCTTGTACGACCCGGTCCGGGCCGGCTGGCCGCTGGAGTTGGTGATCACGCCCGAGGAGGCGGTCCACGGCGTGCTGCCGCTCTCGAAGCCACCGTTGCCGACCACCTGCCCACCGGCACAGCCCCCGGTGCCGGTCACCGTGAGGGTGAGGCTGGCGGTCCGGGTGACCGAGCCGGTGCCGGTGACCGTGACCGTGACCGTGCCGGTGGTGGCGCTGGACGAGGCGGTCAGCGTCACCGTCGACGAGCCGCCGGAGGTCACCGACGACGGGCTGAACGCCACGCTCACCCCGCTGGGCGCGCCGGACGCGCTGAGGCTGACCGTCTGCGCCGAGCCGGAGGTGGTCGCGGTGCTGACCGTGGCGCTGACGCTGGCGCCCCGGGCCACGGTGAGCGCGGTGGGGCTGACCGCGACCGAGAAGTCGTTGGTCGGGGTGCCGCCGCCCACGGCGAGCTGCCACAGCGCGTACGCGACGCCGTCCGCGGCCCGGTTCAGCACGGTGGCGCTGACGTTGGCGGTGGTGTCGCAGGACCGGTGGTAGCAGGCGTCGTACGCGGCGTTGGCGGTGCCGCCCCACTTCGCCGCCTGGCTGCTGGTCTTGCGGGCGCTCGCGCCCGCCGCGTACCCGGAGGTGGGGATGCCGGCCTGCTGGAAGTAGTAGTCGTCGGAGCGGCCCTGACCCTCGACGTTCTCCTCCGGTTGCAGCCCGAGGGAGTCCCAGTACGCCTTCAGCGGCGCCGCCGTGGTCGAGCTGACCCGGTTGATGAAGTAGCCGCCGTTGGTGGAGCCGACCATGTCGAAGTTGTAGTAGCCCTTGATGTAGCCGCGCTGGGTGGAGCTCAGCGAGTTGACGTAGAAGCGGGAGCCGTTGAGCCCCTGCTCCTCGTCGGTCCACCATGCGAACCGGACCTTCTTCGTCATGGTCGGGTTCTGCGCGGCGAGGACCAGAGCGTTCTCCAACAGGGTGGCCGAGCCGGAGCCGTTGTCGTTGATGCCCGGGCCGGCCGAGACGCTGTCCAGGTGGGCGCCGAACATGACCACCTGGTCGGCCGGGCCGCCGGGCCACTCGGCGATCAGGTTGTTCGAGGGGTACGTGCAGCTGGAGCAGTACTGCTCGCTGACCGTGTAGCCGGCCGCCTGGAGCTTCGTCTTGACGTAGCTGAGCGAGGCGGTGTAGCCGGCCGAGCCGGCCCGCCGGTTGCCGCCGTTGCTGCTGGCGATGGAGTTGAACTGGGTCAGGTGCGCCTGGACGTTGCTGACGGAGATGTCCGGCGCCGCCAGGACGGCGGCGGACGCGGCGATCGGCCGGGCCGCTGTCGTCGCGGCGGAGGGTGACGCGGTCGCCGGCTGGGCGGCCAGCGTCACCGTCATCCCGGTGAACACGGCGAGCGCGATTCCCGCGCTCAGCGTTCTGCCTCTCATGGGGGCTCCTCGGGGGTCGGAGAGATAACCGAGACACTTACAGAGATCTATGTCTGTGACATCGGTCGTTCGTCCCGAACCCCCGCCCGTTAGACGGTGGGTACCGGCGTCAGCACAGGTGAGTAGAGGTGTCAGGATGGGTAGGTAACGCCAGCAGGGGTCGTCGGGCCCGGAACGGGGGGCTAGCGATGAGGCCGGGTCGAGCGTGACACGACCCCGCACCGACCTGTTCGACGACGGCGGGGACACCGGACGGCTGATGGCGGAGCTGGACTGGGCCGGCACGCCGCTCGGCGCGGTGTCCGACTGGCCGCAGAGCCTGCGCTCCGCCGTACGGATGGTGCTCTCCTCCCGCTACCCGATGCTGCTGCTCTGGGGTGACCGCTTCTCCCAGCTCTACAACGACGCGTACTCGGCGTTGATCGGCGACAAGCACCCCGGCGCGCTGGGCGACGACGTGCGGATCACCCTGGCCGAGGGCTGGGACGTCCTCGCCCCCCTGATCGAGCGGGCCATGGCGACCGGGGTGGCCAGTTGGGTACCCGCCCTGCAACTCCTGCTGGACCGCGCCGGCTACCGCGAAGAGGCCTACTTCAGCGTCTCGCACGCCCCGGCCCGCGACGACGACGGCCGTACCGTGGGTGTGCTGACGGTGTGCAGCGAGGTCACCGAGCAGGTCGTCGGCGAACGGCGACTGCGGCTGCTGCGGGACCTGTCCCTGCGCGGCGACGGGCGCACCGTCGACGTCGACGCGACCTGCACCCGGCTGGTCGACGCGATCGGCGGCCACCCGCTGGACGTGCCGTTCGCCGCGATCTACCTCCGCGACGGCGCGACCCTGCGGCGGATCGCCTGCACGGACGGCGACCCGGGCCACAGCACCGTCGCCGAGGCACTGCCGACCGTCGTCGACCTGGCCGACCCGGGCCCGACGGCCCAGGCCTGGGCGCTACCGGGCGCGGCGTCGGGTCGACCCGGCGACGTGACCGGCCTCGCCGAACGGCTGTCCCTGCCCGCCGGCCCGTGGGGCGACCCGGTTCGCGCCGCGCTGGCCCTGCCGCTGCCCTCGGCCACCGAGGACCAGCCGATCGGCGTCCTGCTGGTCGGCGTCAGCCCCAACCGGGCGCTGGACGAGGCGTACCGCTCCTTCCACCAACTGCTGACCCAGCAGGTCTCGACGGCGGTGCGCAACGCCCAGGAGTACGAGCGGGAGCGCCGCCGCGCCGAGACGCTGGCCGAGCTGGACCGGGTCAAGACCACCTTCTTCACCAACGTCAGCCACGAGTTCCGTACCCCGTTGACCCTGATGCTCGGGCCGCTCGCCGACGCCCTCGCCGACACCACCGCGCCGCTGGCGCCGACGCAGCGGGAGCGGGTCGAGACCGCCTGGCGCAACGCGACCCGCCTGTTGACCCTGGTCAACAGCCTGCTCACCTTCTCCAGCCTGGAGGCCGGCCGGGCGCGCAGCGACGCCCACGAGGTCGACCTGCCCGCGCTCACGACCGAGCTGGCCAGCGTTTTCCGCGCCGCCGTCGAGCGGGCCGGGCTGACCCTGGACGTCGACTGCCCGCCGCTGCCCCGCCCGGTCACCGTCGACCCGGTCAACTGGGAACGCATCGTCACGAATCTGCTCTCCAACGCCCTGAAGTACACGTTCATCGGTCGGATCCGCGTCGCCGTGGACGCCGACCACGACGAGGTCCGCCTCACCGTCGCCGACACCGGCATCGGCATCGGCGAGGCGGACCTGCCGAAGCTCTTCGAACGCTTTCACCGGGTGCAGGGCGCGCGGTCGCGCAGCCACGAGGGCACCGGCATCGGCCTGGCCCTGGTCCACGAGCTGACCCGGCTGGAGGGCGGCGAGGTCCGGGTGGCCAGCCGGGTGGGCGTCGGCACCACGTTCACCGTGGCCCTGCCCTGGTCGGCGGCACGGCGTACGGTCACGGCCGGCCCGACCGCCGAGGGGCGGGGCGACGCGGCACGCGCCGCCGTCCAGGACGCGATGGGCTGGCTGACCGACCCGACCGGCGAGGTCGCCGCGCCCGCCCCGGCACCCGGCCCGGCCGCCGACGAGCTGGCCGGGGCACGCATCCTGCTGGCCGACGACAACAGCGACATGCGCGCGTACCTGAGCCGGCTGCTCGCCGGCCAGGGTTGGTGGGTGCGGTCGGTCACCGACGGCCGACAGGCCCTCGACGCGATCCACCGGGAGCCACCGGACCTGGTGCTCACCGACGTGATGATGCCCGGGCTGGACGGCTTCGACCTGGTCCGCCGGTTGCGCGCGGACCCCGCGACCCGGTCGCTTCCCGTGCTCGTGCTCTCCGCGCGGGCGGGCGAGGAGGCCAGCGTGGCAGGCCTGAGCCTGGGCGCCGACGACTACCTGGTGAAGCCGTTCGCCGCCGCCGAGCTGATCGCCCGGGTCCGGACCGCCATCCGCCGTGCGCGCACCGAGGGTCCCGGCGACGGTGGGCCGGCCTTTGACCGGCCCACGGCGATCGAGGTCCAGTCCGGTCCGAGCGTGCCTCCCGTGGATCGCGTCGCCGAGCCCGTGACCGGCGATCCGGCCGGCACGTCGACCGCCGGCGCCCCCGACGACGGGCTCGGCGAACGGCTGGACGAGCAGTGGACCTACCCGTCGGTGCCCACCTCGGCGGCCGCCATGCGACAGGACGTCCGGGTGGCGTTGGACGACCTCAACGTCGACGGGGAGGTGGCGGAGGATCTGCTGCTCGCCGCCTCCGAGGCGATGAACAACGCCGTCGAGCACGCGCAACGACCCAGCCGCCCCGAGGTGCGGGTCCGGCTCCAGGTCGGCGACGCGCTGGTCCGAATCTCGGTACGCGACTTCGGCACCTGGCGGGACCGTCGACCGGCCATGGACCGGGGGCGTGGCGCGCTGCTGATGAACGCCTACGGCGACGTACGACTCGTCTCCACCGCCGAGGGGACGACCGTGACCATCGAACGCCGACTGAGCTGAGCTAGCACGAAGGAGCCCTCGCCGCAGCCCAAGGCTCCACGCGTGTCCGCACTCCTGAACGGCGCTGGCGTCCCGCTCAGCTCTCCGGCGGCGGGGGTTCGTCCGCGCCCCTGGCCTTCCAGGGCTGATGCTCCGTGATCCAGCGCTCCACGTCCTCCACCAGCCACACGGTCCCGCCGGCCAGGTGATCGAACGGCTCAGGGAAATCCGGCCGGGTGGTGAGCTGGACGACGCGGACGCGCGAGACGCCCAGGCGCTCCTGAAGCTCTGCGCTCCCGTACAACCGCCGCCGCCAGGACATCTCTTGAGCATCGCCATGCACCCCCCTTACTAACTTGGAAGTCCCGGCGGTCTCACTCATAGGTGCGGCTCAGGAGCCTTCTACATATGTAGCACGCCCACTTTCATACTTGACAGGGGGTGGCCGAATCGGATCCCCTGGACGGGCAACACACCGGGTAGCGGTCCGGGTACGTGAGCGGGGCTCCGTGCCCGGACCTGCCAATTGAGGAGGTGGAGCTGTGCCGATGGACGACGGCCCCATCACCCCGGCGCTGGTCCTCTGGACCGCCAAACGGGTGATCACCCAGCACGCGACAACGACCAGCCCTCACCGCGCCAATGGGATGTGCGTCCAGTGCTGCGGCGCTGGTTGCAACATGCTGAGTTGGGCCATCGACGTGGTCAAGGCCCACCGCCTGGCCACCATTCCCGAACCATGATCGAGCGGGAGCGGGAGCTACCCCGGGAAGTTTGGGTCCCCCGGCTGGCTGCATGGACTGTGATCGAGCACCGGGAGGCCCCCTGTACCCGGTGCCAACCGGATGGATGCCGATCGCTGGACTGGGCCCGGGGCAGGCTCAGGGCATACCGGGAGACTCCCCCACTCCTCACGCCTTGATCGTGGCATGACGTGGGCTACGGCCCGCCCGACCTCAGAGCCGGCGGCCCGCGCGGTCGTGGGCCACGATGCCGTCCAGCCGCTCCCCGGGCGCGAGCGTGGCCGGATCGAACCAGAAGATCACGACCTGCTTGTCGAGACTCCAGCGCGCAAGCGTGGCGTCGACCTGCCGACCGTCGACCGTGCCGGTGATCCGCGCCGCCGCGCCGACGAAGTAGCCGAATGTGGGCACCGGGGTCGCCGACTCGCTCTCGTCGTACCCGATCTGGTGGAAGCCCGGGCTGCGGTCGGCGCCGTCGACATCGTTGACCAGGATGTCCGTGCGCACCGTTCCGTCCTCGGCACGGCGACCGGCGGCCAACCCGATGGTCACCTTGGGCGCCTCCGGGACGGTCACCGCGACGACGTAGTAGACCCGCCGGTCGGCGCCGTACCCGATCCCGGAGTCGATCACCTGACCCAGGGGCTTCGGATCCGGCACCCCACGGGCCTTGGTGGGCGGTGGCGTCGGCTCGTCCGACGTCGCCGCCGTCGGCGTGACACCGGCCGGGGTCGAGGCCACGGCGACCGGGGACGCGGGCTCGGCCGGCGCGGGATCGCGTGACCCGCTCGGGTCGACCGTCACCGCGGTGACGGCGACCAGCCCGGCCGCGAGCGTCGCCGCCGCGGCCCCGGTCACCCGCCGACGGGTCCGCAACCGCCGTCCCTCGCGCATCACCCGGGCCAGGTCGAGGACGGCGTCCGGGCGTTCGGTCGCCCGCATGGCGTCGCGGAGCCGATCCAACTCGCTCATCGGCGCGCCCCCTCGTCGCTGAAACGCGGGGCGGCGGTGCGCAGCTTCTCCAGCGCCCGTGAGCTGGTGCTCTTGACGGTGCCCACGGACACGGCGAGCTCTCGCGCCACCTGCGCCTCCGGCAGGTCGAAGTAGTACCGCAGCACGACGATGGCCCGCTCCCGAGGGCTCAACGCGCCGAGGATCGCGACCAGCCAGCGCCGGGTGGCCACGTCGTCGGCCACGTCGCCCCGGCGCTGCTCCGGCACCTCGTCGGTCGGGTACTCCCGCAGCGGCCGTCGCCACCGGTCCACCAGGTGGTTGACCAACGTGCGCCGCGCGTACCCGTAGGCGTCGTCGTCGTGGATCCGCGACCACGACGCGTACGTCCGCACCAGCGCGGTCTGCGCGGCGTCCTCGGCCTGGTGGTGGTCGCCGGTCATCAGGAACGCGGCGTGCACCAGCCGCGCGGACGCCGCCCGCGCGAACTCGACGAACTCCGCGTCACCCCGCGCCACCGCGCACCCTCCCCCGTGCCACATCACCTCAGACGGGTGGGACTCCCGAAAGGTTGAGATCCGGATCACCTCAACTTTTCGTCGCCACCACCCGTCTTCTCCTGTGCGCCGCCATTACGCGGCGCGCGAGGGGAGAGACATGTCGACGAAGGGTACCCGCCGGTGGCATCTGGCCTCGGCGGCGTCACTGCTGGCGGTGGCGCTGCTCACCGGATGCACGGGGCCGGCGGCCGGGCAGCCCGCCGGAGACCCCGCCACCGGACCGCGACCCGGTGACCACGCGACGGCCTCGCATCGGCCGACCGGCGTCGGCATCCTCGGCACCCGCAGCACGCCCAACAGCCCGGTCAGCTACCCCGCGACCGGCGGTAGCCGCTGGACGACGGCCCCGGCCGAGACGACGGGTGGCGGCGCGGAGAGCGGCACGCTGCTGCGCTACCGGGTCGCGGTGGAACGCGACATCCGTGGTCTGCCGGCGCGCGAGATCGGCAACGCGATCTCCGCGACGTTGAACGACCCCCGTGGGTGGACGGCGGGCGGGAACTGGCGGCTGCGGCGGGTGGGCGCCGACGATTCGGCGGACTTCACCATCTACCTGGCGACCCCCGGCACCCGCGACACCCTCTGCCAGGACGTGCCGGACGGCTACACGTCCTGCCGCAACGGCGCGAAGGTGGTGCTGAACGTGGCGCGTTGGGTATCGGGCGTGCCGAACTACGGCGCGAGCCTGACCACGTACCGGCAGTACATGGTCAACCACGAGGTGGGGCACCGACTCGGGTTCGGCCACGAACGTTGCCCGGGAGCGGGCCGGCCGGCGCCGGTGATGCAGCAGCAGACGTTGGGCCTGCACGGCTGCCGGGCCAACGCCTGGCCGTACCCGAACGGCGCGGCCCGGTACCACGGCCCGTCCGGGGCGTACGACGACGCGATCCCCCGGCGCGAGGGCGCGTACCCGAAGCACTGAGACCGCCGGTCAGGGTCGGCGGCGGCGCTCCTGCTCGAGTCGCTCGTCCAGCCGACCCAGTTCGTAGACGGCGTTGAGGCTGGTCGGCAGCCGGCGGACGTTCTCCGGGTCGGGATCCGAGTCGGGGTGGGGGGTCGGCGTCGGGTCGGGAGTCGGTGCGGGAACAGCCGAGGGGCCGCTGCTGCCACGGCGGCGCAGCAGCAGTAGCGCCAGCCCGAACAGGACCGCCGCCACCAGGAGGTAGGACACCGGCGGCCAGCCATTCCGGACGGGGGCGGCGATGGGTGGCGCGACGACCGGCGCCGGGGTGTCTCCGCCGCGCGGGGGCACGGCCGTGTCGCGTCCGTCGGTGTCGGCGCTCCGGTCGGGGCGGTCGGGTGTGACCGTCGCCCGGCCACCGGTCGACGAGCCGGCGGGTGCGGATGTCGCGCCGGGCTTCGCCGGGCCGGACGGCGCGGTCGTCGGTGGCCGGCCCGGCGCGGCGGTCGGGGCGGGGGTGCCGCTCGGCGTCGGGATCGGTGTGGGCGTACCGCCGCCGCCCAGCAGGTCGCCCACCAGCCGGCCGACACCGCCCACCAGTTCGCCGATCGGCCCCGGCGTGGCGGTCACCGACGGCGTGGGAGCCGGCGCGAGGGCGAGGGTCAACGCGAGGACGACGACGGCGGGCATCCATCCACCTCCGGTGTGCCGGTGCCAGGCACCGTACCGCAGTGTGGGACGCCGTGGGGTGTCGCGCCACGGCTGACGTCGCTCCTGGTGTCCGGCCGTTGTTACCCGGCGGTTACGCCACGGCGAGGTGCCCGTGTCGGTGCGGGACGACGGTGGCGGCGAGGGTCACCGGCAGGGCCGCCGTGACGTGACCCCGGGACACCGAACGGAGAACCACGATGAGGATCAGGAGCGCGCTGACCGCGACGGCGGTCGTCCTCGCCGGAGTGCTCGCCACGGCGGGCAGCAGCGCGGCGGGCACCAGCAGCGCGGCGCGTACCGGCCCGGTGCGTGCCGCGACCGAGGCGGCGTACTGCGGGATCACCTGGGGCAGCGGGGAGAAGTCGGCCGGCGCGCTGAGCGACGCTGCCCTGGTCGACGTGCGGACGGGCCGGCACGACTGCTACGACCGGGTGGTGTTCGAGTTCGCCGGCCCGGTCGACGGGTACACGGTCGGTTACGGCGAGACCTGGACCGAGGGCGAAGGGCTGGCGCTGTCGCCGTACACCGCCGGAGGCGCGCTGCTGCGGGTCTCCCTGCGGGCCCCGGCGTACGACGCCGACCACCTCGGCACCGTCCCGTACCCGGTCGGCGGCCACGTCACGAACCTGCTGCGCTACCCGACGCTGCGCGACGTGGTCTTCGGCGGCAGCTTCGAGGGCTACACCACCTTCGCCGTCGGCGTACGGGCCCGGTTGCCGTTCCGCACCCTCGTGCTGGCCGGGCCGGGCGCGCACAGCCGGATTGTGCTCGACGTCGCCCACCAGTGGTGACCGGCGTCGGCCACCGATCCGACGCGGCGATCCGCCTGGCCGTCCGCCCCGGGGTGGACGGCCAGGCCACCGGAGCCGGGTGCCCGGCCTCACCGTCGTGACGGGTCCTCGTCGGCCTGGCCGCGACGGGTCGTACCGAACCGCCGTTGGTAGGCGGCGGGGCTGATCGCCAGCTTCCGGGCGAACACCCGTCGCATGCTCTCGTAGCTGGGGAATCCGGCCAGCATCGCGGCCTGCGTCGCGGTGTGGTTCTGGTCCAGCAACGCCCGGGCCAGGTCGAACCGGATGTTCTCCACGTAGCGGGCCGGTGTCGTGGACAGTTCGTCCCGGAACAGCCGGGTGAGCTGCCGGGTGCTCACGTTGAGGTGTTTCGCGAGTTCGCCGAGCGAGTGGTCCGCCCGGGGGTTCGCCGTCACCACGTCGGCGATCCGGCGCAGCGCCGGCGACCGGGGCGGGGGCCCCTGCAACGGAGCGGAGAACTGGGACTGGCCGCCGGCCCGCTGCATGTACACCACCAGGGCGCGGGCCACCTCGCGGGTCAGGTCCGGCCCGTGGTCCTCCTCGACGAGAGCGAGCGCCAGGTCGATGCCGGCCGTCACGCCCGCCGAGGTGTACGTCGCGCCGTCGCGCACGTAGATCGCGTCGGGTTCGACGCGGCAGGTGGGACACCGGGCGGCGAGTTCGTGCGCGACCTGCCAGTGCGTGGTGGCGCGCCTGCCGTCGAGGAGGCCGGCGGCGGCGAGGACGAACGCGCCGGTGCAGATCGACGCGACCCGTGCGGCCCTGCCCGCCGGCGCGCGTACGGCGTCCGCCAGGTCGGCGGGGACGAGGGCGCGCGGATACCGGTCGGACCCGGCCACCAGCAGCGTGTCGACGTCGGGTGCGGGGGTGACCGCGCCGTCGACGGCCATCCGGACGCCGAGGCTCGACGTGACGTCCGCACCGTTCGGCGAGAGCAGCACGATCCGGTAGTCCGCGCCGAAGCGATTCGCCTCCTTGAACACCTCGGCCGGACCCGCGACGTCCAGCAGCGTCACCCCGTCGTACACGAAGATCGCGACGCGGTGCGGGTCGCCGGTCACGGTGTCCGGCCCTGCGCCGACGCGCCGCGCGGAGCCGGACGCGGCGGGTGTCGACGACTACCGGGGTGGCGGACGGGCGGGGTGCACACGTTGCATTGGTAGCACGCCGCCGGCCGGACCGAACGCGGTCTCCATCACTCTGCGTGGCGGCCGGCCCCTGTCCAGATTTGAGGGGTTCCTGGCTCGACGAGGGCGGCGGGCCGGGACGGCCGGTGGGCACGATGGGGTCATCGGCAGTCGGCTCACCTCCTCGGAAAGGCAACGGGAATGGCAGAGGTCATCGCGGGATTCGAGATTCCGCGGACAACGGCGGTCGCCGAGGCGACCCGACACATTCAGGAGACGACCGGGCCGCTCATCTACCACCACTCGCGGCGGGTTTTCCTCTTCGGTCTGATCCACGCCCGACGGCTGGGCGTCGAACCGGATCCGGAACTGCTCTACCTGGCGGCCATGTTCCACGACGCCGGGCTGGTGACGCCGTTCTCGGACCTCCAGCAGCGCTTCGAGGTCGACGGCGCCGACCATGCCCGCAGATTCCTGCTGGACCGGGGGTTCTCCGCGGCCGCCGCCGAGACCGTCTGGACGGCGATCGCCCTGCACACCACGCCGGGCATTCCCGACCGGATGGGCCCGGAGATCGCGACCACCTACCTCGGGGTGCTGACCGACGTCCTCGGCCTCGGCCTGGACGGGCTCAACACCGACCAGTTGGCGGAAATCCTCGCCGTCCATCCGCGCGGGGATTTCAAGAACGAATTCCTGCGCACCACCGTCGACGGGCTGAAGAATCGACCGGAAACCACGAACGGCACCGTCAACTCCGACTATCTCGAACACTTTGTTCCCGGCTTCCAGCGTGTGACGACGGTCGAGCGCATCGTCGGCTCACCCTGGCCGAGCTGAAAGGCCACGAACATGAAGGCGATCACCGTACGCGACCGGAACGCCGGCGTGCCGGGACTCACCCTGACCGACATGCCGTACCCGCACGCCGCGGAGAACGACGTCATCGTGCGCGTCCACGCCGCCGGCTTCACGCCCGGGGAGCTCGACTGGCCCACGACGTGGACCGACCGCGCGGGTCGGGACCGGACGCCCACCATCCCCGGCCACGAACTCTCCGGTGTGGTGGCCGAACTCGGCTACGGCACCACGGGCCTGACGGTGGGTCAGCGGGTGTTCGGCCTGACCGACTGGGCCCGCGACGGTTCCCTGGCCGAGTACACGGCGGTGGAGGCGCGGAACCTCGCCCCGCTGGCGGCCGACGTCGAGCACACCGTGGCCGCGGCGCTGCCGATCTCCGGGCTGACCGCCTGGCAGGGGCTGTTCGACCACGCCCATCTCACGAGCGGCCAGACCGTCCTCGTGCACGGCGCCGCCGGCGGTGTCGGCTCGATCGCCGTCCAACTCGCACGCGAGGTGGGCGCTCAGGTGATCGGCACCGGTCGGGCCGCCGACCGGGACCTCGCGCTCTCGCTCGGCGCGCAGACCTTCGTCGACCTGGACGCCGACGACCTGCGGCAGGTCGGCGAGGTGGACGTGGTGTTCGACGTCATCGGCGGCGACATCCTGCGTCGCTCGACCGAGCTGGTCCGCCCCGGCGGCACCGTCGTGACCATCACCGCGCCGCCCGACGTCCAGCCCCGGCAGGGGCGAGCGGTCTTCTTCGTGGTCGAACCCGATCGGGCCCGGCTGGTCGACCTCGCCGAACGCGTCCGCACCGGACGACTCAGGCCCGTCGTGGGCGACGTACGGCCGCTCGCCGAGACGGCCTCCGCGTTCGCCCGTCACCGTCGCGCCCCCGGAAAGACGATCATCAAGATCGCCGAGTGACCGGAGCGCCGGCCGGCTCCGGGCGGGAGCCGGCCGGCGTCGACCTAACCTCGGGAGTCCTGCGGGGCCTCGTCGGCCAGGTGCCAGACCTCGCGCATCGGCGCCCACCAGTCCCCCGAGCCGGGCTCGGCCAGCGACTCCTGGCACGGGTCGGTCAACTTCCACCACTCCTGGGTCTGCGGGTCCGCGGCGATCAGCCGCAGGTCGGCCTCGTAGTCGTCGCCGACGTACTCGTAGTAGCCGAACAGCAGATCGTCGTGGAGGAAGATCGTGTAGTTGCGGAAGTTCGCCTCGCGCAGCGTCTGCTCGACGCTCGGCCAGACGTCGGCGTGTAACCGCAGGTAGGTCTCCCGCTGCTCGGGGCGGAGTCGGATCACGCAGCCATGACGTTGCACGTCGTGCCCTTTCGTGTGAGGGGTGCCCGCAGGCACCTGACCGTAGCTGGTGGACGGTGCCCTGCCGGGGATCCGACCGGCCGCCGATGACGACCGTTCCGCCAGGGTCACGCACAGTGGTCACGGGTCTACCCTCGACTGATGGAGGGCCGCGTACTGGTGGTCGAGGACGACGTCTCCATCCGGGAGGTCACCGCCCTCGGCCTGCGCCGCGCCGGCTTCCGGGTCGACACCGCGGGCGACGGCCGACAGGCGCTGGTGACCTGGCGAGCCCACCCGGTCGACCTGATCGTGCTCGACGTCATGCTGCCCGCGATGGACGGTCTGGAGGTGTGCCGGGAGATCCGGCGGACGAGCCAGGTGCCGATCCTCATGCTGACCGCCCGCACCGACACGCTCGACGTGGTGGTGGGCCTGGAGTGCGGTGCGGACGACTACCTGCGCAAACCCTTCGACCTGCCGGAGCTGGTGGCCCGGGTCCGCTCGGTGCTGCGGCGGGTCAGCGCGCCGACGCCGTCGCGCGCCATCGCCGTCGGCGACCTGGAGATCGATCCGGGCGCTTTCGTGGTACGTCGGGACGGCCGGGAGGTGGAGCTGACCGCGACCGAGTTCCGGCTCCTGCTGGAGCTGGCTCGACGTCCCGGCCAGGTCTTCACCCGGGAACTGCTGCTCGACCTGGTCTGGAACCACCGCTTCCTGGGCGACTCCCGGCTGGTCGACGTGGCGGTGCAGCGGTTGCGCGCGAAGGTCGAGGACGACCCGGCGCACCCACAGCGCATCCGCACCGTACGGGGCGCGGGCTACAAGCTGTCCGGCGGCTGACGGGAGGTCGGCGATGGCCGTACGCGCGGTACCGCCCGGCCGGCTGCGTCGCCGACTGACGATCGCGTTCGTGCTGGTCGCCGGGGTGTCCGCCGGGCTCCTCGCGGGCGGGACCGGGCTGCTGCTGCGACAGTCCTGGTGGGACGCCTCGCTGCGCCAGGCCGCCGCCGACGCCCGTTACCAGCTCGTGCTCGCCGGGCAGTTCCTGCCGTTGACCGAGCAGCGCCGCGCCGAGCTGCTGACCAGCTTCGAGGGCAGCGGTCGGCACGTCGTCCTCGTCGACGACACGACCCGCCCCTCCCACCCCGGCTACTCCCCCGCCCTGGGCGACCGGCTGCGGGGTTCGGTCGCCCAGGGGCGGCTCGCGTTCCAGCGCTCGACCCCGGGGCAACGGCCCCGCCTGCTGGTGGTCGGTGGTCGTATCCCGGGTTCGACCGCGGAGCTGTACGTGATCACCGTGGAGGACGACATCGCGGCCGACCTGAACGAGGTGTACGCCGCGCTGCTGGCCGGCTGGGTGGCCGTCGTCCTGGTCGCCGCCGCGGTGGGCAACCTCCTGGCCCGCCGCACCCTGGAGCCGCTGGGCCGGGCCAGCCGCGCCGCCCGGGCGCTCACCGAGGGGCTGCTCGCCACCCGGCTGCCGGTGCGCGGGCGGGACGAGTTCAGCGCCTGGGCGTCGTCGTTCAACGAGATGGCCGAGGCGCTGGAGGCGAAGATCGTCGCCCTGTCGGCGGCGCAGGCCCGGGAGCGGCGGTTCACCGCCGACGTCGCGCACGAGCTGCGTACCCCGGTGACCGCCCTGGTGGCGGCGGCCTCGCTGCTGCGCGAGCAGCTGGACCGGCTGCCCGACGACGCCCGGCCGGCGGCCCGGCTGCTGGTCGGCGACGTGGTCCGGCTGCGCCACCTGGTCGAGGACCTGATGGAGATCTCACGGCTGGACGCCGGGCGGGAGCGGCCGAGCGTCGAGCCGGTGGACGTGCTGGCGCTGCTCCGCGCGATCGTCGCGGCCCGCGGCTGGCCGGAGCGGGTGCGGATCACCGGCGACGCCGCCACGACGCCCACGGACCCCCGCCATCTGGAGCGCGTCCTGGCCAACCTGATCACCAACGCGGTCGAGCACGGCGGCGGCGAGATCCGCGCGACGGTGAGCGCGGCGGACCGGATGGTCGCCGTCGAGGTGTCCGACCAGGGTCCGGGCATTCCGGCCGCGCACCTGCCGCTCGTCTTCGACCGGTTCCACAAGGTCGACGCCGCGCGCTCGACCTCGGGCAGCGGCCTCGGTCTGGCGATCGCCCGGGAACACGCGGCCGTGGTGGGCGGGGTGCTGAGCGTGCGCAGCGCGCCGAGCGTCGGCACGGTGTTCCGTCTGGAGTTGCCCGCGCGGGGTCCCGACGGTGGCGCGCGGGAGGGGGTACGGGATGAGCGGCCGTGACGGGTCCCGCGCGGCGGGCGTGGCGCTCGTCGCCGCGCTCGTCCTCGCCGGCTGCGGCACCCCCCGCTCCGGCGTCCTGGGCGCGGCGCCGACCGCGCCCCTGCCCAGCACTCCCCCGCCGGCCGTCGCGCCCGCCACGACGCCGCCGGCCGCTCCGGCTCCGCCGACGCCCACCACCACCCCGCCGCGTCTGCCGATGCCGGCGGTCACCGGGACCCGCCGGCCGGACACGGTGACGATCGAGCTGTGGTACGTCCGCTCCGGCCGGCTCGTGCCCACCCGGCGCACCCGACCGGCCACCGTCGCGACGTCCCGGCTCGCCCTGAACGAACTGTCCGCCGGGCCGACACCGGCGGAGGCCGCCACCGGGATGGTGACCCTGCTGCCGGTCGGCGTCGAGGTCACCCGGATCGCCGACGGGGTGGCCACCCTCGGTCCCGTCCCGTCCGGCGACGACCCGACGGACCGGCGGCTGCGCGAGGCGCAGGTGGTGTGGACGCTCACCCAGTTCCCCACCGTCCGGCGGGTCCGCTTTCCCGGCGCCGCACCGGTCGGTCGGGTCGACTATCCGGGCCTGCTCGCGCCGATCGTGGTGACCGGGCCGAGTGTCGGCGACCGGGTCACCGCTCCGCTCGCCGTCACCGGCACGGCGGACACGTTCGAGGCCACCGTGAGCGTCCGGGTGCTTGACGACGCCGGACGCCAGGTGGCCACCGCCTTCGGCACGGCGAGCTGCGGCAGCGGCTGCCTGGGCGACTACCGGGTGGTGGTCACCTGGCGGACGACCAGGGAGCAGCACGGGACGATCGAGGTGTACGAGGTGTCGGCCCGCGACGGCACCCGGATCAACACCGTCGCCGTGCCGGTGCTCCTCACGCCGCCCGCCGGCTGAGCGGGAAACGTGATCGTTTCGCTCCTCCGGTGCGACGCACCTCATAAAACCCTGCAAGGACAGCACCGAGCGAACTAGTGTCGGTACGACATCGTTTCACGGGGGTGCAGGTGCTGGAGGATCAGCAGGTGAGCGCGGGCGTCGGCGTACCGGCCGCCCGGGCCGCCCGGTGCGCGACCACCGACCTGTTCAGCGTGGTGCTCGACCTGCTGCGCGAGGTCGGGTACGACCGGATGACCATCGACGCCGTCGCCGCCCGCGCCCACGTGAGCAAGGCCACCATCTACCGGCGGTGGGACGGCAAGGCCGAGCTGGTCGTCGCCGCCCTGAGCGACCGCCAGGTCGGTGTGCTCAACCCACCCGACACCGGGTCGCTCCGGGGCGACCTGCTCGAACTGCTCCGCGCCACCGCCGCCATCTGCGTCGCCGACTGCGACCTGATGCAGGCCCTGACCTTCGCCATGCGGACCAGTCCGGAGCTGGAACGTCTGGTACGCCACCAGGTGCTGCCCGCCGGGCGGGTGGCCAGCACCGCCGTCCTCGTCCGCGCCGCCGCCCGTGGGGAGATCCCCCCGGAGGCCGGCGAGCGGGACCTGTTCCACGACCTGGCGCCCGCGCTCCTGATGTCCCGGCTGGTCGCGCACGGGTTGCCCGCCGACGACGCGTTCCTCACCCAGGTCGTCGACCAGGTGCTGATCCCGGTCCTGACCTACCGGCAGGACCGCCCGTCCCAGGCCTGATCCATCAACATCCGCACCACGGAAGGCTTCACCATGCCCGGAACCACCTCGACCGCCCCCGGCGCACCCGGCGCCGGGACGTCGACAGGCGCCCCGCACCCGCGGCGCTGGATCGCCCTGGCGGTCATCGCGGTCTCGCAGCTGATGGTCGTCCTCGACGCCACCATCGTGAACATCGCGCTCCCGCAGGCCCAGGCCGACCTGGGCATCACCGACGCGAACCGGCAGTGGGTGATCACCGCCTACACGCTGGCCTTCGGTGGTCTGCTCCTGCTCGGTGGCCGGATCGCCGACTACTGGGGGCGCAAGCGCACCTTCCTGGTCGGCATGACCGGTTTCGCGCTCGCCTCCGCGCTGGGCGGCCTGGCCACCACCGGTGGGATGCTCTTCGCCGCCCGCGCGTTGCAGGGCGCGTTCGGCGCGCTGCTCGCGCCGGCCGCGCTGGCCCTGCTCACGGTGCTGTTCACCGAGGCCACCGAGCGCGCCAAGGCGTTCGCCGTGTACGGCGCGATCGCCGGCGGCGGCTCCGCCGTCGGACTGCTGCTCGGCGGGGTGCTGACCGAGTACGCCGACTGGCGCTGGTGCCTGCTGGTCAACATCCCGGTCGCCGCCATCGCCATCGCGTTCGCCCTCCCGCTCGTGCCGGAGAGCCGGGCGCACGGCAACACCCGGTACGACGTGCCCGGCGCGGTCGTCGTCACCGCCGGTCTGGTCTCCCTCGTGTACGGCTTCACCAAGGCCGCCGAGGACGGCTGGGACGCCACGGCGACGCTCGGCTTCATCGCCGCCGGTGTGGTGCTGCTGGCTGCCTTCGTGGTGATCGAACTACGCACCAACCACCCGCTGCTGCCGCTGCGGATCATCCTGGACCGCAACCGGGGCGGGGCGTACCTCACCTCGACGCTGATCGGCGCGGGGCTGTTCGGGGCGTTCCTCTTCCTGACCTTCTACTTCCAGGTGGTCCTGCAGTACAAGCCGCTGGAGGCGGGCCTGGCGTCGCTGCCGGTCACCGCCGGTGTGCTGATCGCCGCGGGCGGCGCCAGCCAGCTCATGCCGCGACTGGGCGCCAAGCCGCTGATGGTCGCCGGCGCGGTGCTCGCCGCCCTGGGGATGGTGGTGCTGACCCAGATCGACGTCGACACCCCGTTCCTCACCCACCTGCTGCCCGCCCAGGTCATCCTGGGTCTGGGTCTCGGCTTCACCTTCGTCCCGCTGTCCAGCCTCGCCCTGGTCGGGGTGCCGGAGCACGACGCCGGCGCGGCCAGCGCGACGCTCAACGCCACCCAGCAGGTCGGCGGCTCGCTCGGCACGGCGCTGCTGAACACCTTCTACACCAGCGCGGTCACCGCCTACCTGGTCGGCCGGGCGCCGAATCCGGTGACCCAGGTGGAGGCGCTGGTGCACGGCTACCGCGTCGCGTTCGCCTGGGGCGCCGTCCTGATCGTGCTCGCCGGACTGGTCACCCTGGTCCTGGTCAAGGTGCGCAAGGAGGACATCCCGGCCGGCAATGCCGTGCACATGGGCTGAAACCGGGTAGCGTCCCGAGCATCACCGAAGATCCGTTGAGGAGACACATGTCCACGCCTGCCGACCAGATCATCCACGCGCTACGGGCGGGCCACGAGGAGCTTGCCGCGCTCGTGCGCGACCTCAAGGAAGAGGACCTGCGCCAGCCCTCGGGGGCCAGCGAGTGGCAGGTCTCCCAGGTGCTCAGCCACCTCGGCAGCGGCGCCGAGATCGGCCTCGCGGCCCTGACCGCCGCACGGGAGGGCACGCCCGCGCCGGACGGCGACTTCAACCGCGGCGTGTGGCAGCGCTGGGACGCCATGTCCCCCGAGGACCACGCCGCCGGCTTCCTGGAGGCCAACGAGCGGCTGGTCGAGGCGTACGAGGCGCTGGACGCCGAGACCCGCCGGTCGCTGCGGATCGACCTCGGTTTCCTGCCCGAGCCGGTCGACGTCGCCACCGCCGCCCGGTTCCGGCTCAGCGAGTTCGCCCTGCACCAGTGGGACGCCGAGGTGGCGTTCAACCCGTTCGCGGCGGTGACGCCGGAGGCGGTGCCGCTGCTGCTCGACCAGATCGGCGGCATGCTGGGCTGGACCAGCCGGCCCCAGGAGCTGGCCGGCCGGGAGGGCACCCTGCTGGTACGACTGCGGGACCCCGAGCGGACGTTCGGGCTGCGGCTGGGCGAGCAGGTCACCCTGACCGACGTGCCGGAGCAGCCCGACGGCGAGCTGTCCCTGCCGGCCGAGGCGTGGCTGCGGCTGGTGGTCGGCCGGCTCGGCCCGCGCTACACCCCGGACGGGGTGCAGGTCGCCGGTCCGGTGACCCTGGACGACCTGCGCCGGGTCTTCGTCGGCTTCTGAGGCGTCGCGCGGGCCGGTGCTCCCGGCCCGCGCGTACCCTCGTCAGCCCTTGACGCAGACGACCTGCTTGAGGTGCGCGACCACCTCCACCAGGTCGTCCTGCTGGGCCATCACGGCGGTGATGTCCTTGTACGCGCCGGGGATCTCGTCGACCACCCCGGCGTCCTTGCGGCACTCCACGCCCGCGGTCTGCGCGGCCAGGTCCGCAGTGCTGAACGTCCGCTTGGCCTGCGCCCGCGACATCCGCCGCCCGGCCCCGTGCGACGCCGAGCAGTACGCGTCCGGGTTGCCCCGGCCCCGCACGATGTACGACCCGGTGCCCATCGACCCGGGGATGATGCCCAGGTCACCCCGGCCGGCCCGGATCGCGCCCTTGCGGGTGACCAGCACGTCCACCCCGTCGTAGCTCTCCTCGGCGACGTAGTTGTGGTGGCACGAGATGGGCTCGTCGTAGCCGACCTGCGGGAACTGCTCGCGCACCACGTTGCAGAGCAGGGCCAGCATGACGGCCCGGTTGCGCCGCGCGTACTCCTGCGCCCACCACAGGTCCCGCCGGTACGCCTCCATCTCCGGCGTGCCGGCGAGGAACACGGCCAGGTCCCGGTCGGGCAGGTCGGCGTTGTGCGGCAGGCCCCGGGCCACGCCGATGTGCCGCTCGGCCAGTTCCTTGCCGATGTTGCGGGACCCGGAGTGCAGCATCAGCCAGACCCGGCCCTCGTCGTCGCCGCCCTGCTCGAGACAGACCTCGATGAAGTGATTGCCGCCGCCGAGCGTCCCGAGCTGCCGCTGGGCACGCGTCTCGAGCTGCGTCACCCGCCGGTCCAGGCCGGCGAAGCGGCCCCAGAAGTCGTCCCAGCCGGCCTGCTCCAGCCCCCGGACCCGACGCGGGTTGACCGCCTCGGTCCGCTGCGCGAAGCCGACCGGAATGGTGGCCTCGATCGCGGACCGCAGCCCGCCCAGGTCGTCCGGCAGGTCGGCGGCGGTCAGCGAGGTGCGCACCGCCGACATGCCGCAGCCGATGTCGACGCCGACGGCGGCCGGCGAGACGGCCTGCCGCATGGCGATCACCGAGCCGACCGTGGCCCCCTTGCCGAAGTGCACGTCAGGCATGACGGCGACACCCTGCACCCAGGGCAGCGCGCCGATGTTGCGCAGCTGCTTCGCGGCCTGCGGCTCGATGGCGTACGGGTCGGTCCAGACCCGGACTGGCGCCCGGGTGCCGGCGAGCGGGGTGAATCCCATGGTGGTCTCCGATCATGCGCCGGCCGGTTACGGCTCGGCGGTGGTACGGGTATACGGAAAGGCCGCCCGATCCCGATGGGGAGGGCGGCCGGCGGACGCGTCAGCGTCAGTCGCGCCACCTCGGCCCGGTGCCCCGCAAAGGGTTACAGGTGCTGGTCGTGGAAGGGTTGAGCAGATAACCGCCGGCAGGAGGCAGCCGCCGGGCGGCGTCGGTGCGGACGCGTCGCGACACGGCGTACTCCTCTCGTGGTTGCTCTCGACCTTGCACCGGTGACAGTAGAAGGGCGGCGGAGAGTCCGCAATGGATATCGGCCGGCCCGGTTGCTCGGGCCGGTGGCCCTGTCACCCGCGCGTCCTGTCGAGCTGCCCCAGTTATGGGGCGAGGCGCCTCACGAGCGCCACGCACAGCGAGACGGGCGCGGTCCGGACCGGGGGCGAGGCCCCTCCGCGAGCGCCACGCACAGCGGGACCGGCGCGGTCCGGACCAGGGTGAGGTGCCCCGCGAGCGCCACGCACAGCGGGACCGGCGCGGTCCGGACCAGGGGCGAGGCGCCCCGCGAGCGCCACTCGCAGCGAGACGGGCGCGGGCGCCGGACTGACGGCCTGGTCCCGGCGTCGCCCTCGGGGCCGCGATGCGCGCCCCATTTCCGGGGCAGCTCGACAGGAGCACACCGCAGGGGCCGACATGGCCGGGCCCGGCCCCTCGTCGAGAGGCCGGGCCCGAATCGCACGCTGAGGTGGCTCAGGTGTCGTAGCAGCCGTCCCACGGCGGGTCGAACCCGAGGTCGTCGGGGAGGAACTCGGCGTGGTCGTCGCCGTCGTACTCCTCGGACCAGTCGACCAGCCCGAACACGTGCCCGTCGACCTCGACCTGGAACAGCCGGATGGCGATGTCGGCGAAGACGCGGCCGGGCAGCGCGTCCAGCCACTCGATGAGGCGGGCCTCGGCCCGGTCGATGGAGGCGTCCTCGTGCTCGCTGGTGCCGGCGAACCAGATGTCGGAGTCGGTGTGCGTGCCGTCGGCGTCGAACCGGTGCAGCACCGCGTACCACCGCTTGTGGCGGTACCAGTCGTCGTCGGCTCCGACACCGTCCTCGAGAGTGGCGGTGACGGAGCCGAAGAACTGACCCTTGTCGTAGTGGCCGATGGTGCTGGTGCGGTAGTCGGGCTCGTGCGCGATCGGCACCAGGTCGGGAATCGCCATGGCCGGCAGGCTATAGCGGACCTACGACACGACCGCCAGCCGGAACGACTGCGCCGCGGTGCCGTTGCAGGTGTACTGGATGAGTTGGACGCTGTCCGCGGTGGAGGCTCCGGGCACGTCCAGGCACTTGCCGCTGGCGCGGTTCACCAGGCGGTAATAGCCGCCACCCTCGGACTCCGCGCGCCACTGCTGGTTGGTGCCGCCGCTGTAGGACCAGAGCTGGATGGGGGCCGAGTCGGCGGTCGAGCGATCCGTCACGTCGAGCACCTGGGCGCTGTTGTTGCGGTTGTTGATCCGCAGGTAGCCGTCGCTGGTCGGCACGAACTGGTACTGCTGGGCGGCGCTGTTGTTGCAGGCGTACTGCTGGATCGCGGTGCCGTTCGCGCTGGCGGCGGCCCGCGCGTCCACGCACTTGCCGCTGCCCCGGTTGACCACGGTGTGCCAGGCCGTCGGCGAGATCGGGCCGGCGCTGCCGGTCGGCGTGGGGGTCGGCGTGGGCGACGTGCCGACGCCGGCGAGCCAGTGCAGCCCGTCGATCAGCAGCTTGTTCTGCTGCGGGCTGTCGAAGGTGGACGACAGGCCGGTCTTGGTGGCGTAGTCCATCCTGTTGTGTCCGAAGTTGGCGTAGATCATCTTGAACTGGCGGTTGCTCCACACCAGCGGGTAGTAGCCGCTGTACCAGGACTGGTTGGGGTCGGTGCCGACCGGGAAGCTCGACGGGTCGACCGACGCCAGGATGTCGATGTTGGGGTTCTGCCGCAGGTCGTTGCTCCACGAGTACCACTCGCTGAACGACGACGAGAACGTCGCCGGCAGATTCCGGGTGGCGGCGTGGGTGCGGTTGTCGACGCGCATGGTGACCCGGGTCGGGAGCCAGGTGTTGGTCCGGAACGCGCCGGAGCCGAGGAAGGTGTTGTAGTACCAGCTCCAGCTCGACGGGTTGTCGGTCCAGGCGCTCACGTGGAAGCCCATCCACGCCCCGCCGTTCTGTACGTACTGCTGGAACGCGGCGCGCTGGGCCGTCGGCGGCGCGTCGTCCAGGAACATGACGACCTTGTACTGGGCCAGGTTGGAGGTGTTCAGCAGACTCCAGTTGTTGGTGGCCTCCCAGGAGAAGCCGTACTGGGCGGCGGCCTGCGGGAACCAGGCGCGCGCGTCCTTGACGAAGTCGATGTGCGCGTCGTCCCAGGTGCCGTTGTAGAAGGCCAGGACCTTGAACGTGGGCGCGGCCTGCGCGCTGCGCGCGACGCCGAGGCCGACGCCGGCGCCGACCGCGACGACCAGGGCGACGAACACGGACAGGATCCTTCTGGTACGGGAGGAGAGTTCTGCGATCACCTGATCGTCCCTTCGGTCGGGACGCGCGCCGCCGCGTCGAGGTAAATCTGTTCACAAGGTTTACAGATAGACGAAAGATTATGCGTTCCGAACCTGTGGCGTCAATCGCCGGGCCGGCGATCGGGTGGGATTCCTGCGGCAGCGGGTACTCCGCCCCGGTGACCAGCCCGGACGCCGTCGACGTCGACACCCCGCTGGCCGTGCACGTGCCCGCCGCGCCGCACGACGCCAGCGGCGAGTGGGTGCCGACCCGTGACCTGGCCGGCCTGGCCCCGGCGGCGCGACCCGCGCGTCGCTGGACCCCGAATCGGGTGGTGGCCACCCCGGCCGCCCTGGACCACCCGCACGGGCAGCGGATCGTCGACCGGGTGCAGGCGCTCGGCATCGAGGTGGAACGCCTGCGGGCGAACCGACTCAGCGGGGTGCGCGGGCAGACCGACCGCGAGACGTACGCCCGGGCCAAGGGGACCCTGGCGATCGTGGTGAGTCCGCCGTCGCGGCGCGACCTGCAACCCATCGCGCCCAGCGCCGACTGGCGCGTCGACCTCGCCGAGGGCTGCCCCGCGCACTGCCAGTACTGCTACCTGGCCGGCTCGCTCTCCGGACCGCCGGTGACCCGGGTGTACGCGGACCTCGACGACATCCTGGCCGGACTGACCCCGTACGCCGGGCGCGGCACGGTGACCAGCCGCGACGCGCGTCGCGCCGACGAGGGCACCACGTTCGAGGCGTCCTGCTACACCGACCCCCTCGCGTTGGAGCACCTGACCGGCAGTTGGCAACGGGCGGTGCGGCACTTCGCCGACTGGGACGCGCCCGTGCAGTTGCGCTGGACCACCAAGTACGCCGACGTGGACACCTTCGTGGGCCTGCCCCACCACGGCCGCACCCGGGTCCGCTTCAGCGTCAACTGCGCCCCGGTCAGCCAGCGGTTCGAGGGCGGCACCGCCCGGGTGCCGGACCGGCTCGCCGCCCTGCGTCGGCTCGCGCTCGACGGCTACCCGGTCGGGCTGACCATCGCGCCGATCATCGCGCTGCCGGACTGGCGCGAGGCGTACGGCGAGCTGCTGGACCAGGTCCGCGCGGCGGTCGACGGGGTACCGGCCCTGGACCTGACCGCCGAGCTGATCACCCACCGGTTCACGCCCGGCAGCAGGGAGGTGCTGCTCGGCTGGTACCCGCGTACCCGGTTGGAGATGGATGTGGCGGCGCGCAGCCGCAAGCACGGCCGGTTCGGCGCGGTGAAGTACGTCTACCCCCGGGACACGATGGCCGAGCTGCGACGGTGGTTCACCGACGAGCTCGCCGCGCGGGTGCCCGCCTGCCGCGTCCTCTACTGGACCTGAGCGCCGGGTCTCATCCGAGCGAGGAGCGGGCGACCGGCGCGGAGAAGAACGTGTCCGGGTACGGCTCGTCGCGCAGGCGGTAGTGCCACCACTCCCGGTCGTAGTTCACGAATCCGGCGTCGGTCATCAGCCGCCGCAGCAGGTTCCGGTTGTCCCGGGCGGCCCCGGTGATCCGGGGATCGTCGGTGTGCGCCCGGGCGTCGAAGCAGTCGAAGCCCGTACCCATGTCGATGCTGTTGTCCGGGAAACGTTGCGCCCGGGGTGCGGTGCAGGCCACCAACGACTGGCCGGGCCGGTACGGAGGTTGGCTGGCGGCAGGCTCGTCGACGAGCGTCAGGTCCAGCGTGCTGCCCCGGCTGTGCGCGGTCGGCGCGCCGATGTAGCCGTCGGCGAAGAGCCGGCCCTTCGCCACGTCGGGATAGAACTCGGCCTTGGTCTGCTGCTCGCCGGGACGCTTCGACCACGCGACGAAATCGTCGACCGCCGGCTGGGGGCGGTAGCAGTCGTACACCTTGAGGCGGTGACCCCCGGCGAGCGCGGCGTCCTGGACCCGGCGCAGCGCCTCGGCGGCCTGCCGGGTGAGCAGGCACAGCGGCTCGCGGTAGCCGGTGATCGGCCGGCCCACGAAGTTGTGCGCCGTGGCGTAGCGGATGTCGGCGTGGATGCGCGGGTCGAGGTCGGTCAGCACCACGAAGCCCGGCAAACCGCCCGCGCCCGGCGGGGTCGCGCTCGGCCGGGTAGGAGTACCGCCGGACGCCGGCGGTGGGCTCGCCGAGGCCGGGGTGGCGACCGTCGGCGCGGGGCGTGGCGGTGTGGAGCAGCCCACGAGGGCCGCGACGAGCGCCAGCACGGCAACCCCGGCCGACCGCCCTGACCTGCGCACGAGTCCTGTCTACCAAAGGCGCTCGGTGTCGCGCGGCGGATCGGCCGGGCGTCCTGGACCTGGCCCGGCGGGCCCGCTCACCCGCCGGGAGTCAGCGGAACCGGCTGAGCCGCGGCCGGCACCGCCTCGGGCGCTGCGGCCAACTGCGCGGTGAGGAAGCGCAGGGCCGCCTCGTCGTCGTCGATCCCCCCGGCCTCGTGGCCGTTGTAGCGCCACACCGACAGCTCCGTCGGTCCCGCGTGGGAGTTGTGGGCGGCGTAGACGCCCGAGGGCGGCACGATGTCGTCCATCAACGCCACCGAGTACCGGGTGGGCCGGCGGCAGCGCCGCGCGAAGTTGACCCCGTCGACGTACGACAGGGTGGTCAGCGTCCGCTCCTCGGCGTCCCGGTGGATCGCCAGGTAGTCGCGGATCTCCCGGTACGGGTGAGCGTCGGTGACCACCACCGCGCGCGGGATGTCGCAGAGGAACGGCACGAGGGCCACCACCGCCCGCACACCGGGCGCCAACGCGCCGGCCGCGAGCGCCATGGCGCCGCCCTGGCTGTGCCCGAGCACCGCCAGCCGGGTCGGGTCGACCATCGGCAGGGTACGGGCGGCGTCCACGGCGCGTACCGCGTCGGTGATCAATCGTCGGTAGTAGTAGGTGCGCGGGTCGGCGATGCCCCGCGTCGCCACGCCGGGCGCCTGCGCGCCGGTCGCGCCCAGGTCCGAGGTGTCGCCCCGGCTCCAGCCCGAGCCCTGTCCCCGGGTGTCCATCTGCAGGTGGGTGAACCCGGCGGTCGCCCAGAGCAGATTCTCCAGCGGGTGCCCGCGCCCGCCGCCGTAGCCCACGTACTGCACGACGGTCGGCAACGCGGTGCCGGTGCCGTGCGGAACCCGCAGCCAGGCCCGTACGGGCTGTCCGGCGAAGCCGGGGAACGTCACGTCGTACACGTCGATGGCGGTCAGGCCGGTCACCACGGGTTCCAACCGGACCGGCCACGCGGCCTCGCGCGCCTGGGCGAGGGTGTGCGCCCAGAAGTCGTCGAAGTCGGCGGGCTCACGCACCACGCCGCGGTACTCGCGTAGCTGCTCCTCGGGCAGGTCCGTGTACATGGCGTCCTTGTCTGTCGCGCGGGGCGGTACGCCGAGACGCATCCGACAAATTACCGGAACATTTCCGCAACTCTGCCGAACGCTATGACCGACCTGGCGTGTCGTCAACCCCCCTCGGTGAGGCAAGATGACCCGAGGAACGGGCGTGCCGTTCCGGGACACGGGACGGGCGACGCGAGCGGCGGCCCCTCCCGGAGCGGTGAAGGAGACACGGGTGGACGCGGACGACGGACGCAGGGTGACCATCACCGCGATCGCACGGGAGGCCGGCGTCTCGGTGCCGACCGTGTCGCGGGTGCTCAACGGTCGGTCCGATGTGGCCCCCGACACCCGGGAACGCGTCGAGGAGTTGTTGCGCCACCACGGCTACCGACGCCGCAGCAGCCGCAGCGTCCGTCGCGCGGGCCTTGTCGACCTGGTCTTCAACGACCTGGACAGCCCCTGGGCCGTGGAGATCATCCGGGGGGTGGAGGACGTCGGGCACGGCGCTGGTGTCGGCACCGTCGTCTCCGCGATCCACCGGCAGCCCACCGCGGCCCGGCAGTGGTTGCAGAACCTGCGCACCCGGGCCACCGACGGGGTCATCTTCGTGACCTCGCACCTGAGCCCGCCGCTGCACGCCCAGCTGCGCCGCCTCAACGTGCCGGTGGTGGTCGTCGACCCGGCCGGCGTGCCGGCGATGGACGTGCCGACCATCGGCGCCACCAACTGGGCCGGCGGCCTCGCCGCGACCGAACACCTGCTGGCGATCGGTCACCGTCGGATCGGGTTCGTGGCCGGCCCGACGCACCTGCTGTGCAGCCGGGCCCGGCTCGACGGCTACCGGGCCGGGTTGGAGGCCGCCGGGGTGCCGGTGGACGACGCGCTGATCTACCCGGGCGACTTCTACCACGCCTCCGGTTTCGCGGGCGGCACCGCGCTGCTCGACCTGCCCGATCCGCCGACCGGCATCTTCGCGGCCAGCGACCAGATGGCGTTCGGCGTCTACGAGGCCATCCGCCGCCGTGGGCTGCGGGTTCCGGACGACGTGAGCGTGGTGGGTTTCGACGACCTGCCGGAGGCCCGCTGGGCGTCACCGCCGCTGACCACCGTCCGGCAACCCCTGGTCGAGATGGGTCGCCTCGCGGCGCGGACGGTGCTGCGACTGGCCCAGGGTGAGGGCATCGACTCCCCCCGGGTGGAGCTCGCCACCGAGATGGTCGTCCGGGACAGCACCACCGCGCCGCCGACCGGCTGACCCGCGTCGTTCCGACGGCCCGAATCGGTCGGATACCTGGTTCCGGCGGTACCGGTCGGGCTTTCGGAAATTCCGGCGCGCGGTGAGCGGCCCGCGCCGCCCACCGCGCCCAGCGGATCAGTGGTGGTGTGCGCGTACGGCCCGGCAGATGGTCACCGGCAGCGCGGGCGCGCCGTCGACCGGCGCGGGATCCTCTGCCGTCGGCGCCACGCCGCCGGCGGCGATCCGGTCCAGCGTGTCCAGCCCGGCCGTGTCGACCGTGCCGAAGATCGTGTAGTTGGGTCGCAGCGCCGAGTCGGCGTACACCAGGAAGAACTGGCTGCCGTTGGTGTCCGGCCCGGCGTTGGCCATCGCCAGCACACCCCGCGCGTAGAGCCGGCGGACGCCGGTCGGGTCGGTGGGCGCGGGCGGCAGGTCGGTGGGCAGCTCGTCGCGGTACCGGTAGCCCGGTCCACCCTCGCCGGTACCGGACGGGTCGCCGCACTGCAACACGCTCAGCGTGGGGTACGCGGTCAGCCGGTGACACGGGGTGCGGTCGTAGAACCGCTTTCCGACCAGGTGCAGGAAGCTCTGTACGGTGCACGGCGCGGCGGCCCGGTCCAGGGTCAACCCGATCGGCCCCTGATTCGTGGAGAGCGTCACGCGCACGCTGCCCCGGTCCGGGGTACGACGCGGATCGGGCGGCAGCGGTACCGGCCGGGCGGCCGGCTCGTCGGGCGTCTCGGTGTACGCGCACGGGCCGTGCGTGGTGCGCGGCGGGCGGGCATCGGCGGGCGGGGCGGCCGCCGCGCGGGCTCCACCGGACGCGTCGACGGTGGCACCCGGCGCGGCCACCGCGGTGGCCGACGCGCCGACGACCAGCGCCGCGGCGATCGCCGTCACGCCCGCGAGGCGGGTCAGCGCACGCACCGACGGGCGGGGTGCCGCCGCGCCGGAGGGCGTTTCGCGTTCACTCGACACAGGGATCCTCCTGGGACTCGCGCTGCCAGAAAGACCGGAGTCTATGGATGCCGGGGCCGGTTGTCGATCGCCGCGACCGGTTGCCGACCCGTCAGGCCAACCGGCGGCGGCGGTGCCACAGCAGCCCGCCCAGCAGCACCAGCACCCCCGCGCCACTGATCGCGACCACCGACCAGAGCCAGCCGGGCCCGGTGTGCGCCGGACCGCTGGCCGCCGCCGGGCGGGCCGGACCGGGCGCGGCCAGCGCGGACGAGGCCGGCGACGGCGTGGCGGTCAGCTCACCCGGCTCGACCAGCCGACCGACGGCGGCGGCGCGGGGCAGCGAGAAACCCCAGTCCAGCAGGGCCGCACCCTGCTCCCAGCCGCGCATCGGCGCCGGCTCGGCACCCAGCAACGTCACCACCAGCCGGCGACCGTTGCGCTGCGCCGCCCCGACGTACGTGTGCCGCGCCAGGTCGGTGAAGCCCGTCTTGCCGCCCAACGCGCCCGGGTACCGGTAGATGAGCTGGTTCTCGTTCTGGATCTGGAAGCCCTTCGTCCGCTGCGCCGGCTGCGCGGGAATCGTCGCCAGGTCGGTGAGCGCGTACCGGCGGAACGTCGGCTGTGCGAAGCAGGCCCGGGCGATCAGCGCCAGGTCGTACGCGCTGGTGAACTGGCCCTTGCCGTCCAGGCCGGACGGGGTGACGGCATGCGTCTGGAGCGCCCCGAGGTGGTGCGCCTGCTCGTTCATGGCGCGCACTCCCCCGGCCGCCCCGTCCGGGCCGCCGCCGAGGCGGGCCAGCGCGTTCGCCGCCTCGTTGCCGGAGTTCAGCAGCAGCCCCAGCCAGATCGTCTCGATCGTGTAGCGGCCACCCTCGACCAGGCCGACGGCGGACGAGCCGGGCTCGATGTTCATGTCCGCGGCGGTGACGGTCACCGTCTCGGCCGGGTCGAGTCGGGGCATCATGGTGGCCGCCAGCAAGAGCTTCTGGACGCTGGCCGGCGTGCCGTACTCGTGCGGGCCGCAGCCCCCGAGCACCTGGCCGGAGTCCAGGTCCGCGACCAGCCACGAGGTGGCCGTGATCGCCGGTGGCGCGTCCACGCCGGCCGGCACGACCAGGCCGCTGGTGTCCAGCCCGGCGCCGCCGACCACCCGCGCCTCGGGCACGGCGGGCGGCGGCGACGGGCGCGGCGGCCGGGACACCGCCGGCGCCGGCACCCGCGGGCACCGCACGGCCGGCGGGGCGGCGGTACGCGTGGCCGCGGCCGCCGTGCCGACAGCCGGCGCGGGAGCGAGCAGGACGGCGGACGCCGTGACCGCCAGCAGCGCAGCAGCTCTCATGTGCCCGACCCTAGTCAACAAGATCGGCCGGCGGAGGCGGTTGGCGGGTCGGCGGTGCCGTGCTCAGGTGACGCGGCGCAGCCACCGCCGCTGCCAGGGTGTCTCGACCGCCTTCGGGTGGTAGCCCGCCCGGACCCAGGGCACCGCCTGCTCGGCCGGTAGACCGTCGAGGATCGCCAGCGCGGCCAGGGCGGTGCCGGTGCGGCCGATCCCGCCCCGGCAGGCCACCTCGACGCGTTCGCCGTCGTGCGCTCGCCGCAGCGCCGCACGCAGCGCGTCGAGAGCGTCCGCCCGGTCAACCGGCACCCAGAAGTCGGGCCACCTGATCCGCCGGTGTGGCCAGGCCGGTTCCGGACCGGGTGCCAGCAGCAGCGCGAAGTCGGCCGGCGAGGCGGTGGCGGCGATGCGACGTCCGCGTACCCGCGCCCCGCTGGGCAGTACGAGCACACCGGGTTGCTCGGGCCAGGTCTGTGCGGCATCCACCGGCACATTGTGCCGTGCCCGGGGCCGGTCATCGCGCCCGCCGGGCACAGCACCGCGCTGCACGGCCTGCCCGGTCGAGTCGGTCTGCGCCTGGCGGGCCTCCGGACAGGAGCCGCTGACCGGCCCGACCCGCCGCTCGCAGCGGTACGCGGGCACCGACCGGCAGGTGCGCGGACCGCTGCTCGGGGTGCTCCGGGAGAGCACCGGCCCGGTCCCGCACCAGCGACTCGACCAGGTGTGGACCGACGACGTGCAGCGCGCGCCCGCGCCCTGGCCGGCCTGGTGCAGGACGGCCGGGTGGAACCGGTCGGCGCCGACTCGTTCCGCGCTCGGCGCTGGATCACGCTCGATCCTGGATGTAGTGGTGTCCGCCGCGCCGGATGCCACTACATCCAGGATGCTGCGCGATCTTGCCAGCGCTCCCGGCCGGACCGCAGATGTTGCGGGATAGGGATCGGCATCCAAAAGAAAGCGCCGCCCCCGACCAGATGGTCGGGGGCGGCGCCGGTGTCGGTGTGCAGGTCGCCTCTCGGCGAGTGGCGCGACGCGGCTCCAGCCGAACGGTATTCCGCGAGGGCTATGTAGGTGAGGCCCGGGGACACTGAGTCACACCGACACTGGTTCACAACCAGCCGACGCCGCCCGATGTTCCCGCTCCGGCGAGGTCGTTCGGGAGAGACGATCCGCCGGGCGGAGATACCGATGGCCGGCACCCCGGGGGATGCCGGCCACCAATCGGGTCGTGCGGTGGGTCAGCTGTTCCAGTACTGGCCGACCAGGTCGGCGGCCTGCTGCTCCCACTGGGCGTACGCGTCCGGGTACGCCGAGACCTGCACGGTCTGCGCGGCCACGGTCAGCGGCATGTCCTGCCAACCGTCAACCTGACGCAGGCCCTTGAGGAACGCCGTCGTCGAGTACTCCGGATCGGTGATCTGCTCCGGCGTACCCCAACCACTGGACGGGCGCTGCTGGAACAGACCCAGCGAGTCGTGGTCGTTGGCGTCGCCCAGGTGGCCGAGGTTCTCCAGCTTCGACTCCTGCAGGCTCGTCGCGATCGAGATGACCGCGGCGCGCTCCGGCAGACCCGCCTTCTTCGTGGCCGCGATGATGGCCTTGGCGTTATCGACCTGCTCGTCGTTCAGGTCGATGTGCGACTGCTCGCCCTGGGTGCCGTGCGGGATCAGCTTGCTGGTGTCGGGCTTGTCGGCCTGCACCACGGCCACCGGCCGGGTGTCCGTGTGCGAGGTGGCGACGTGCGCGATCGGGCCGGCGAAGACCCCACCGGCGAACGCGAGACCGGCAACGGACAGCATGCTCTTACGGAAGATCGTGTTCATGGGGGTAGCTCCTTCGGGGGTAGGGAACACCCGCCTCACCACCGGGGAGCGGCGACGCGGATGTGCGCACCTCGTCCGGGCGCTGGCAAAGTCTTGGGGGGCGGCGGCCTGCGAGCGGGGGCTCGGGCGCCGCGGACCGGGTTCAACGACCCGACGACCGGGGTCATTCCCGGGGGCCTGGCGGCCTGCGGGCGGGGTGCTCGCGGCGGCCGGTCAGTGTGAAACGACCCGGTGGCCGGGGCCATTCCCACAGGCGGGCGGCCCGTGGGGGCGTCTGACCCGTGGTCCTGCGATCGTCAGGGTGTGTAACGGCCCCCAGCCCGCCACGATTCCAGCCCACGAGTGCAGCCGGTCACCACACGGGCCCCACAACCGGACATCGCGCCCACCCGAGCCGATCCGGCCCGGTGATCGACTCGAGATCGCCGAACTCGGGGTATCCGGGACCGGTCGACACCCCCATATCGGTGAAGTCGTGTCGATCAAGCGGATCGGGCGGCCCCTGGGCCATCTCGTGCAGGACGTCCCGTCCGCGCGGGGTGAACCGGTGGCTAGCGTTCGTCCGAGGCCCAGGAGGCGCCCCGGTAGAGGGTGCCGCGACCGTCGGGGTCCGGCGTACCCGCCGGTGCCGCACCCCGGCCGGAGACGTCCGAGTCCGATCCGAGGTTGCGGGCGGAGCGGCGCGCCTTCAGCACCCGCGAGCCGACGAACCAGGCGACACCCGCGACGCAGGCGACGATGACGACGTTCTGGAGTGCGCCGACGTAGCCCTCGACGAGGTGCCAGTTGTCACCGAGCAGATAGCCGGCGAGCACGAAGGTGGTGTTCCAGATCAGGCTGCCCAGCGTGGTGTAGAGCAGGAAGGTCCGCACCGGCATCCGCTCCACGCCGGCCGGGATGGAGATCAGGCTCCGGAAGATCGGGATCATCCGGCCGAAGAACACGGCCTTCACGCCG
This sequence comes from Micromonospora sp. bgisy143, assembly GCF_057708145.1. NCBI lineage: Bacteria > Bacillati > Actinomycetota > Actinomycetes > Micromonosporales > Micromonosporaceae > Micromonospora > Micromonospora sp. bgisy143. The sequence continues at coordinate 51,916 of NZ_JBYIRN010000027.1, read as the reverse complement.
TGCCGCAGGAACCACGCCTCGGTCCGGTCCACGTCGCTGAGTTTCACCAGGGGCAGTCGGGCCACGATGGCACGCATCCGGTCGCGGCCCAGGGACGCGCCGATCAGATAGAGCGCCAACGCGCCCAGCACCGAGCCCAGCGTGGTCCAGAAGATCGCGCCGACCAGGCTCATCCGACCCTGCGCGGCCACGAAGCCGGCCAGCGGCAGGATGACCTCGCTGGGGATCGGCGGAAACAGGTTCTCCAGCGCCACCGCCAGACCTGCGCCCGGCCCGCCGAGCCGTTCCACCAGGTCGCTGACGTAGCCGACGATCCCGCCCTGTGGCGGTTCGGCCGCGGCGGCGGGGGTTCCGGTGGCGAGAACAGGATGCGACGTTCGAAGCATGCGCACACGCTACGAAGCGATCCTGAGAGTCACCCGAGAGCCGCAGGCCCCGCAGACCGCCACGGAGGGGCCGCCGCGCGGTCCGTTGCGGCTGGCCGTGGCGCAGCCGCCGTGCGTACCCCTGGATGTCGCGCACAACGCACGGGCGCACGCCGACGCGGTCCGCGCGGCGCGCGCCCGGCTCGTGGTCTTTCCGGAGCTGTCCCTGACCGGGTACGAGTTGCAGGGGCCGATCGTGCCGGTGGACGACCCGCGGTTGACGCCGCTTGTCGACGCGTGCGCCGAGGCGGGCACGCTGGCGCTGGCCGGCGCGCCGATCGCCGGTGACCACATCGCCGTGCTGGCGGTGACCGGCGACGGCGTGACCGTGGCGTACCGGAAGATGTGGCTGGGCGGCGCGGAGGCGCAGCGGTTCCGGCCGGGAGACACACCGGGCGTGCTCGATGTGGACGGATGGCGCGTCGGTCTGGCGGTCTGCAAGGACACCGGGGTCGCCGAGCACGCGGAGTCGACGGCGGCACTCGGCATCGACGTGTACGCGGCGGGCGTGCTGGAGTCGGCCCGGGACGCCGCCGTGCCGGACGAGCGGGCACGCCGGATCGTCGCCACGCACGGGGTCTGGGTGGCGATGGCGAGCTTCGCCGGATCGACCGGCGGCGGCTACACCGAGGCGGCCGGCCGCTCGGCCATCTGGACACCGCGCGCCGAGGTGGCTGCCCGGGCCGGCACGAGGCCGGGCGAGTGGGTGGCAACCTTGATCCACTGAGGACGGGGATCTGTCGTACCGGTAGGGCAGGATCGGGCCGTGAGCGCGATCCCTCCCCGGCTGTCCGTGATCACCCTCGGTGCCCGCGACCTGGGCCGGCTGCGATCCTTCTACCGGTCCCTGGGCTGGCCGGAGCTGCCGGCCGGCGACGACGGCTGGTCGGCGTTCCTGCTCGGGGGCGTTCTGCTCGCCCTCTACCCGCTGTCCGAGTTGGCCGCCGAGGCGGCGCCCGGTGTCCCCGATCCGGCCGGCGGCTGGTCCGGCGTGACGCTGGCCTGCAATGTCGACCAGCGTGGGGATGTCGACACGGCTTTCGCGGCGGCCGTCGCAGCGGGGGCGACGGTGGTGGCGACGCCCACGGACCGCCCGTGGGGTGGCCGCTCGGCGTACGTCGCCGATCCGGAGGGCAACCGGTGGGAGATCGCCTGGGCGGGTTCGGCGGTCTTCGACGAACGCGGCGCACTCGTCTCGTTCGGCGGGTGAGCCGTGGTTGATCTCGGGCCACGGCCTTTGACATGCTTCGGTCCATGACGATCTTCCCGCCCACCTTCGCCGACGACGTCATCGATCAGCCCGCCCAGACGCAGATCGAGACCTTCATCGACGAGCACCGCCGCGCGCTCAACGAGTCCCTGGACGGGCTGACCGAGGAGCAGGCACGACGCTCGCTGGTGACGTCGCGGACAACCCTGCTGGGCCTGGTGAAGCACGCGGCCTTCGTGGAGAAGGTCTGGTTCGACGAGGCGATCACCTGCCGCTCGCGTGCCGAGATCGGCATCCCGGCGACGCCCGACGAGTCGTTCATCCTCGACGACAGCGACACCATCGCCAGCGTCCAGCAGGCCCACCGCGAGGCGTGCGAGGCGTCCCGCCGTGCGACGGCGTCGCTGGGTCTGGACGACGTGGTGCGCGGCAACCGGCGCGGTCCGCTGCCGCTGCGCTGGGTGTACCTGCACGTCCTTCGGGAGTTGGCGCAGCACTGCGGGCACGCGGAGATCCTGCGCGAGCAGATCCTCGCCGAGGGCTAGCCGACCCGGGCCGTGTCCCCGAAGCGGCGCAGGGTCCAGCGGGCCGGCGGCCAACCGCCGGTGTCGTGGTCGGTGACCCACTCGCTGATCGAGGCCGGGGGCACGTCCAGGTCGAACGCCCGGAAGATCGGCTGCGCGGCGAGCGCGTGGAAGGCGCCCTCCACGGTCTCGCTGTGGCCGACCAGGAGGACGGTGCCGCCCCGGTGCCGGTGCGCGATCTCCATGACGGCGCGGCTGACCCGGACGACCAGTTCGGCCCAGCTCTCGTTGCCGTCCTCGAACGGGCGGAACACTCCCCCACCGGGCACCGCGTGCTCGGTACGGAAACGGGTGACCGGCAACCCGTCGGCGTACGGCGGGGTGTGCCAGGTGCAGAGGCCGCAGTCGGCCAGTGGCCGGACACCGAACGCCGCGGCGATGGGCTGCGCGGTCTCGACAGCCCGGCGCAGCACGGACGAGTACACCGCCACCGGCCCCTCGACGGCGTACTCGTCGACCAGTCGCTGGGCCAGCCGGTGGGCCTGGTCGTGGCCGAGCGGCGTCAGCCCCCGGCACCCGTGCGGGCCGCCCACGATCCCGTCGATCTGGTGGACCGACTCACCGTGCCGCACGAAGATCAGCCGTGTTCGCATCGGCCCATCATGCCAGCGACGCCGGCGGATGGATCAACCGTCCGGACCGACGACGACGTCACTCGGCGTCCAGCACCTCGCGCAGCCGCGCGGCGAACTCCTCGGGCTTGCCCGCGTACCCGAACTCGCCACCGAGGAAGCCGCCGTGGTGGCTCGGGAACACCACGGCCTCCCGGCCGAGCAGCGCCGCCGTGCCGAGGGCGGTACGCGCGGTGTACGTGCCCGCCGACTCCTCGCCGACCGCGATCACGATCCGGGTCGAGGCGGCCGTGAGGACGCTCGCGTCGGGGCGGTAGTCGGTGATCGCCCACGAGTCCTTCGACAGCAGCGGGTTGTCGCGGCTGCCGTCGTCCTCGGTGGGCATGCCGACCATCGCGGGGTCGGGCGCGGGCTGGGCGGAGTAGGCGTCGGTGAACTCGCCCTGCCACGACGTCATCGCGATGAACGCGGCCATGCCGGCCCCGAACCCCTTCGCCTCGTACGCCTCGTTGAAGGCGTTCCGGGCGCGCTCGGCCGCCGCCGCGTCGGGAAGCACCGCGTTGATCGGCGGCTCGTGCGCCACCAGCGTGCCGACGTCGCCGGGATGGGTCGCGACGAGTTCGAGCGCGGTCACCGCGCCGCCGCTGCTGGCGAAGATGTCCACCGGGCCGCCGCCGAGCGCCGCGACGAGCAGGTGCAGGTCGGCCGCCTGCTGCTGGGGGGTGTTGTCGCGGCGACCGTCGCTGCGGGTGCTGCGACCGAGGCCGCGCGGGTCGTAGGTGACGACGGTCCGGTCCGCGAAGTGCGGGGCGAGCGCGTCGAAGCCCTCCGCCGTCATGGGCTGGCCGATCATGAGCAACGCGCGCCGTGCGCCGGTCGGGGGTAGTGGGCCGCGGACGTCGTAGGCCAGGTCGGCGCCGGGCACGGCGAGGCGGTGCGTCTGCTTCGTCGGCATGCCGGTGAGACTACTCAGTCGCCGCGGTCGGCGGGCAGCTCTCGGGTCTGGGCCAGCAGCGTGTCGAGCTGGACGGCGGTCTGTCGGGGCAGTCGGCCCCGGTCCACCAGCTCGGCGATGGTGTCCCGCAGGTCGGCGATGCGCCGCTCGCGGTCCCGGGTACGCCGGTTCGCGTCGGCGAGATCGTCGCGCAGGTCCTCGGCCGTCCGCCGGTCGACGTCGCCAGCGGCGACCGCCGCGGCGAGCACCCGCGCGAACTCGTCGCTGACCTGCCGGAAGCTGACCGGTAGCTGCTGTCCGACGGTCGACGGCACCGCGCTGCTGGGCCGGGGCGACGGGGAGGTGGGGGTCGCCGGCGTCGGCGACTGGGTCCGGGGCGAGGGTGCCGTGGTGGCGGGCGACGACGGGGCGGCGACCGGGCCGGAGCCGGTGGTGTCGGGCGCGCCGAGACCCTGGGTGAGCAGCGCGCCTAGACCGAGCAGCACAGCGAGACTTGCGGCGACGGCGAGCGCGACCGGCCGGCGCGAACGGCGTCGGACCGGTGCGGACACGACCGGTACGGGGCCGAGGACCGGGCGGTCGATCAGGGCGGCCGAGCGGTCGATCAGGGTGGGCGGATGGGCCGCCGGGACGATCCGGAGCAGCTCGGTGGGGGGCTCGACCGGCTGGCCGGCGCCGAACCGGCGGGCGAGCTGTGCGGCGCTGGGCCGCCGGGCCGGGTCGGCGGCGAGGCAGGCGAGGGTCAGCGCGGCGATGTCGGCGGGTAGGCCGGGTACGCGCAGCGGCGGCACGGGTGTGCCGCGCCGGTGCACCTCGATGGCGTCCTCCCAGCTCTGCACGGGCAGGGGCGCCTCGCCGCTGAGCATGCGGTAGAGCAGCGCGCCGAGGGCGTACACGTCGCTGGCCGGGTCGGGCGGGCCGGCGGCGAGGCGTTCCGGGGCGAAGTACGCGGGTGTGCCCATCACCGGCTCGCCGGACTGGCTGTCGAGTCCGCCGAGCGCGGCGATGCCGAAGTCGAGCACCTTGGCGCCGGTGTCGGTGAGCATGACGTTGCCCGGCTTCACGTCGCGGTGCACCACCCCGATGCGGTGCGCGGCGGCCAGCGCGGCCGCGATGTGCCCGGCCACCCGGACCGCCTCCGGCCAGGGCAGCGGGCCGGAGCGCAGCCGGTCGGCCAGGTTGTGGCCCTCGACCAGCTCCATCACCAGGTACGGGACCACAACGCCGTCGGTCAGGGTCGCCTCGGCGTAGTCGTACACCTGGGTGACGTGTGGGTGGGTGAGCCGGGCGGCCGCGCGGGCCTCGCGCTGGATGGTGGCCCGCAGGTGCGGGTCGGCGGCGAGCTGGCCGGCGAGCACCTTGATCGCCACCGGCCGGCCGAGCACCTCGTCGTCGGCCCGCCACACCTCGGACATGCCGCCGAGCCCGATCCGCTCGCGCAGGACGTAGCGGTCGTGGAGGCGGAGGGTGGGCGTGAAGGGTGACATGGCCAGACCAGTCTGCCCGGCGAGTGCCCGATCGACCACCCTGCGTGTCCGGACCGGTACTGTTCGTCCCCGGAGTGCCGCAATGGGCGGACGCTCAGGAGCAGCGGGGCACCGGTCGGGGCTGGATCCGGTCGGCGAGCCGGCGCAGGGCGACGGCGGTCACCTGTCGGGTCGGGGCGAACAGCGGCCGGCGGGCCCTCTCGGTCTGGACCGGGGCGTCCGGTCGGGCCGAGGTGACGTGGCGGTGCATCGCGTCGAGGGCGGTGACGTACCCGGTCGGGAATTCCATGGTCAACTCCTCAGGTGTGGTCCGGTGGAGGCCCGGACGACGAGTTCGGTGGGCAGCAGCACGTGGCCGGCGGCCGCGTCCGTGGGCGGGTCGAGCAGCAGTTCGGCGGCGATCCGGCCCTTCTCCTGGGCCGGCTGCCGGACGGTGGTGAGGCCGGCCGCCGCCGCCTCGGGGACGTCGTCGAACCCGGTCACCGAGACCGGCGGGCTGCCGCCCGGTCGCCGGGCCAGGGCGTCGAGCACGCCGAGGGCGAGCACGTCGGAGCCGGCCAGCACGGCGGTGGGCGGCTCGGGCCGGTCGAACAGTCCGGCCACGGCGGCCGACGCGGCGTGGCCGCTGTTGCCGGGGGCGTTGAGCAGTGTCAGCTCCGACCAGCCGACGCCGACCTCGGCGAACGCGTCGGCGAACCCGGCGAGCCGGCCCCGGGTGGTCGGGTGCGGGGCCCGGTCGAACCCGGACAGGGTCACCGGTCCGGCGGGCGCGTCGGGCAGGACGGAGTCCACGAGCAGGGCGACCCGCCGGTGACCGAGCCCGGCCACGTGCGCGGCGACGCTGTGCGCGGCGGCGCGCTCGTCGATGCCGACGAATCGCTCGTCGGCGGCGGCGTCGTCGCGGACGGCCGTGCTGACGTACGGCAGGCCACGGGCCCGGATGACGTCGAGCGCCCATTCCTCGTCGGCCACGCAGTACACGCAGAAGCCGTCGACGGCGGCGTTCTCCACGGCCCGCCGGGCGTCGACCTGCTCCTTTGGCAGGGGCACCAGCAGCATGCTGGTGCCGTGCCGCTCGGTCGCGGTGCCCACCCCGGCGAGGAAGCGGACGGCGAAGGGGTCGGTGAAGGCGTACGACAACTGCGAGGTGAACAGCACCCCGATCGAGCCGACGAAGCCGCGGCGCAGGGAGCGGGCGGTCGGGTTGGGCCCGGGGTAGCCGAGCTGACGCGCGGCGGCGAGGATCCGCTCGCGCAGGGCCGAGGAGAGCTGGTCGGGGCGACTGTAGGCATTGGACACGGTGCTGCGGGAGACGCCGACGGCGTCCGCCACGGCTTGCAGTGTCGGCTTCACTCGACGCCCCTCTGTATCGATTCAGACTGGATCGATACAGAGACTAGTCCGACACGTCGGCAGCGGTCAATACGAATGAACCCGCACGCGCCCTCAGCAGGGCACCACTACTGCGGGTAGACCTCCTCCAGCAACCGGCCCAGGATCTCCGGCGTACGCTCCGGCGGCTCGGCCTCGACGCAGAGCCGCTCCATGGCCACCGCGTAGTAGTCGAGGTCGTCGCGCTTGTCCAGGTAGAGGGCGCTGGTCAACTGTTCGATGTAGACGATGTCGGGCAGCTCCTGGTCACCGAAGCGCAGGATGGTGAAGGCGCCACCAGCCGCCGCGTGACCACCGGCGGCGAAGGGGATGACCTGAAGTCGGACGGTCGGCGACTTGGTCGCCTCGATGAGCGCGGTGAGCTGGCCCCGCATCACCTCGGGACCGCCGATCGGGCGGCGCAGCGCGGCCTCGTCCACCACGGCCCAGAGCAGCGGCGGCTTGTCCCGGCGCAGCAGTTGCTGGCGCTGCATCCGCAGGTCCACCCGGCGGTCGATCTCGGCGACGCCGGCGCCGCCGTGCCCGAGCAGCACGACCGCCCGGGCGTACTCCGGGGTCTGCAGCAGACCGGGGACGAACTGCACCTCGTAGCTGCGGATCAGCGCCGCTGCCGCCTCCAGCCCCAGGTATGACTGGAACCAACTCGGCAGCACGTCGCCGTACCGGTGCCACCAACCGGGGCTGTTGGCGTCCCGCGCGAGCTTGAGCAGCGCCTCGCGCTCCCCCGCGTCGGTGACGCCGTAGAGGGTGAGCAGGTCGGAGACGTCACGCTCCTTGAAACCGACCCGACCCAGCTCCATCCGGCTGATCTTCGACTCGGAGGAGCGGATCTCCCACCCGGCGCCCTCCCGGGTCACCCCGCTGGACTCCCGCAGCCGACGGAGCTGGGCGCCGAGCAGCATGCGCAGCACGGTTGGCCCGGTTGTCGGGCCGCCCTCGGCGGGAACCATCGTCACTGTGCGGACCTCCGGATACCGACCACGCGATCGGGCACCGAGCCCGACCGACGTGTAAGCATGCCATGGACCGACAGTGAGGTGAACTCCTCCGGACCGGCGATTCAGTCCCATCGCTGGGACCTCTCTGTGCGGCCGGTCAGTTGATCAGGTGGTCGAAGTCCCCGTCCCGGGCACCGAGTACGAAGGCGGCGATTTCGTCCACTGTGTAGATCAGCGCCGGCCCCTCGGGATGACGCGAGTTGCGGACGGCGATGCCGGCGCCCCCGGGCAGTTCGGCGAGTTCGACGCAGTTGCCGCTCGGGTTGCTACGGCGACTCTTTTGCCAGCGCAGAGGGGGCAACTGAGGGATCGGAACGCCATTGGGTGGCTGTTGCATGAGAGGCGTCTTTCTGCTCACGAGCCCGCCGGTGCCCGTGGGAGGAGCGGTGACGCGGCGAGGTGCGGTATCGAGGTCGGGCCGTGCTGCACGTGCATCTGCTATTGCATCTGCACCGGATGGCGAGCATGATAACGCACGTGATCGGTGCTTATCCGTTCACTTTGCGTTACCCCGAGCGGGGTAGCGACCAGGCAAAACTGGCCCCGACGCGGCACCGCGCCGCGCAGACGCAAGGCTGGAGGCGGTCGCGGCGATGGGAGGTCTCCTGCCGGATCCGATGAGCGTCGCCTCCGGCGTCTGTGCCGCCGGAGCCCTGCTCTCCTCGTGGCAACTGCGCCGACGTGCCGTGCGGGCCGAGGCCGAGATCGAGCACCTCCAGGCCGAACTCGCCGCCGAACGGCACGCCGCCAGCCACGACCCGCTCACCGGGCTGCCCAACCGCCGCGCCTTCTACCGTCTCGCCGCCGCCCTGCTCACCAACGCCGACGGCCAGCCGCTGATCGCCATCGTGCTCGACCTCGACGACTTCAAGCAGATCAACGACCGGTACGGGCACGCCGCCGGCGACCAGGTGCTGATCAGCGTCGCCGAGCGACTGGCCGGGTTCGCCGGCGACAACCTCGTCGCCCGCCTCGGCGGCGACGAGTTCGCGGGGCTGCTCGCCAGCCCGACCGTCGACCGACGCTGGATCGAGCACGCCACCCGACGCCTCAGCGAGACCGTCGCCGCGCCCATCCGCCTCAGCGGGTGCAGCGTCCGGGTCACCGCGTCGGTGGGGCTCGCCCCGGTGACCGGCCCGGCCCAGCTCACCGACGCGCTCAGCCGCGCCGACGCGGCCATGTACCAGGCGAAGAGCCTCTCCGGCCCGCGCTCACCGCGCCAGCTCGTCGACAGCGCCCGCTTCGCGGAGTAGCGACTCAGGCGACGCCCGCCCCGAACCAGCGGCGCAGCTCCCTCACCAGGCCGGTCTGGTCGTCGCCGACCCACGCCACATGACCGTCCGGCCGCAGCAGCACGCCGGGTACGGCCAACTCCTCGGCCGCGTCGACGACGTGGTCGACCCGGTCCGCCCACCCGGCGACCGAGAGCCCACCGGTCGCGTCCAGCAGCAGCCCCCGGCCGGCGCGCATCAGCTCGTAGAGCCGCCCCCGGGTCAGCCGCACGTCCCGCAGGTGCCGACCGAGCAGGTCGTGGCCGGGGCCGAAGTCGTACCGGACGCCGAGCGCGGTGACCTTCTCGATCAGGTACCGGTTCACCTCCTCGAAGTCCATCAGCTCCGCCAACAGGTGGCGTACCGCCTGCGGCCCCGGGTCCGGTGACAGCAGGAACATCTGCGCGCGGGTGTTGACCAGGACGTCGGCGGCGACCGGGTGCCGCTCGGCGTGGTAGCTGTCCAGCAGCCCGTCCGGCGCCCAACCGTTGACCTCGGCGGCCAGCTTCCAACCGAGGTTGACCGCGTCCTGGATGCCGAGGTTGAGGCCCTGCCCGCCGGTCGGTGGGTGGATGTGCGCGGCGTCGCCGGCCAGCAGCACCCGGCCGACCCGGTACCGCTCGGCCAGCCGGGTGGCGTCGCCGAAGCGGGAGAGCCAGCGCGGTGAGTGCACCCCGAAGTCGGTGCCCGCGTACGCCCGCAGTTGCTGTCGGAACTCCTCGATGGTCGGCGGGACCGCGCGGTCCGTGGCCACCCCCTCGGCGGGTACGAGGACCCGGTACACGCCGTCGCCCAGTGGTCCGAGGCCGAACCGCAGGTGGGTCCGGCGTACCTCGGCCACCACCTCGGCCACCGTCTGCGCGGGTACGCCCACCTCCATCTCGCCGAGCAGCGAGTCGGCCTGACTGGGTTCACCGGGGAAGTCGACGCCGAGCAGCCGCCGGACCGTGCTGCGACCGCCGTCGCAGCCGACGAGGAAGCGCGAGCGCACCCGCGTGCCGTCGGCCAGTTCCACCGTCACCCCGTCATCGTCCTGGCTCAGTCCGACCACCTCGCTGCCGCGCCGGACCTCGACGCCGACCTCGACGGCGTGCTCTTCGAGCAGGCGGTCCGTGCTGGTCTGCGGGATGCCGAGGACGTACCCGTGCGCGGTGTCGAGGCCGGTCGGCGGCGGCTTGGGGATCGCCGCGAAGTACCCCCCGAGGGGATGCCGGGTGCCCCGGGCGAGGAAGCGTTCCAGCAGGCCGCGCTGGTCCATCACCTCGATGCTGCGCGCGTGCAGCCCGAGCGAGCGGACGTGCGGGGTCGGCTCGGTCTCCTTCTCCAGCACCACCACGCGTACGTCGTGCAGCCGCAGCTCAGCGGCGAGCATCAGGCCGGTCGGTCCACCGCCGGCAATCATCACATCGATCACGAGATCCCCCGATTTTCCCATGTTTGGGCTTCGGGTGGAGATTCTGCGGCACGACCGGGGTCTTGCCGCAAGACCCCGGGTGCGGTATACGTTAGGAGTGGCAGGGAGTGTGATCTCCCTGCCGTTTCTGTTTTTCCGGCTCAGCGCCGTCCCACCGCGTCGCGCAGCGCGGTGTCGGCGAGGGTCACCAGGCCGACCGGCGAGACGAGTCCCCGGACGATCCGGGCGGCCGTCGCCCGATCGTCGAGGTTCGCGGCCGGGTCCAGCGCCTGGCGGGTCCAGTCGCTGAGGTCGTCGAGCGCGCGTACCGCGAGAAACCAGGCCAGCCGCACGGCGTCGATGTCGACGGCGCCGTATCCGGCGAGCGCGGCCCGCTCCTGCTCGGGGGTGACCGGCGCGAAGGCGAGCACCCCGCCCACCACGAACATCAGGTCACCCTCGGGCGGGGCGAGCACCGCGTCGTCCCAGTCGATCAACCAGACCTGGCCGTCCGGGCCGAGCAGCAGGTTGCCCAGGTGGGGATCGCCGTGGCAGACCACCGCCGGCCCGGCCCGGTGGCCGGCGAGTCGTTCGATCCCACCGAGCACGGTGGACACCCGCTCAGCCTGCGCCGACCAGACGGCGGCCAGTTCGGCGACCAACGGATCGTCGTGGTCGGCCCGGTCGCGGAGCCGTCCGGCCACGTCGCGGGTGGCGGCCACGATCGAGGGGTACGCGTCACCGCCGCGCGGCAGCAGCCGTTCCAGCTCGTCGGTCACCGGTACCGCGTGCACGGCGGCCAGCAGTTCGCCGTAGGCACGCCAGTGCGCCTCGGTCATCGGGCCGTCCAGCGCCCGCAGGTCGGAGACCCACGGCACCACGGACAGGCGGTACCCGTCCCGCTCGGCGTACAGACGTCCGTCGCGGGTGCGCACCGGCGGCGCGATACCGGGCACACCCCGCTCGGCCAGGTACGCGGTGACGATCAGGCCGGCCGGCGTACCGCCTCCGCTGAGCTTGACGGCGTACCGCGCGCCGTCGCCCGTCGCACCCCGCCACAGTCGAGCCCGCAGATCAGCCCCGTGCGGCACCTCGTCCACCTTGGACAAGCGAAGCCCGAACTCCTCCCGAACCCACGTCACCACATCCACCCGGCCCACCCACGTCCCCAGTCCCCCGCCCGCCGGCGGTGATCAAGAAGTTCGCGTCACTGTCGGCTCGGATTCTGACGCGAACCTCTTGATCACGCGTCCTGGTTTTTTCGGGTGGGAAAGCAGGTGATTCGGTGTGGGGGGCGGGTACGGGGACAGCAAGGTCCAGCCGACCGACGAGAGGAAGCCCCGTGCCGAGCATCCGTGCGCTCGTACTCAACTGCACCCTCAAGCCGTCGCCCGCACCGTCCAGCTCCGACCAGCTGGGCCGGGAGGTGCTGGCCGAACTGGCCCGGCAGGGCGTGGACGGCGAGATCGTCCGGGTGGTCGACCACAAGGTGCGCTTCGGGGTGTCGACCGACGAGGGCGACGGTGACGGTTGGCCCGCCATCCGCGCCAAGCTGCTCGCCGCCCAGATCCTGATCATCGCCACGCCGATCTGGCTCGGCCAGCCGGCGAGCGTCACCAAGATGGTCCTCGAACGCCTCGACGCCGAGCTGTCCGAGACCGACGACGAGGGGCGGCTGCGCACCTACGGCAAGGTGGCCGGCGTCGCGGTCGTCGGGAACGAGGACGGCGCGCACCACAGCATCGCCGAGGTGCAGGGGGCGCTCAACGAGGTGGGCTTCACCGTGGCCGCGGCCGGCGCGACCTACTGGGTCGGCGAGGCCCTGCACACGGTGGACTACCGCGACGCCGGTCCCAAACCGGACACCACCGGCCGCACCACCAAGGCCCTCGCGCTCAACAGCGCACACCTGGCCCGACTGCTCGCCGAGCAGCCGTACCCGCCGCCGGAGGCGCAGGACGCCGGGGTCGGCCCGAGCCGCGAATGAGCCGGCGAGGCCGTCCCGGCCCGGGTCCCACGGGTACGGTCAGCGCCAGCCGTAGCCGGCGCGCAGCGCCTGCCCGACCCGGTCGAACCGGGGCCGGTCCAGCACGGCACCCTCGCGGCGGATGCTGTCCTCGCGCATGGTGAGCACCCGGTCCAGCCGCACCCAGCTCGGCCGCTTGTCCCGGTCCCACTCGCCGGGGCCGAGCGCGAACCAGTGCCGCTGCCCGTCGCGCTCGCTCTGGCTGGACAGCATCAGCCCGAACAGCGTCCGGCTGTGTCGCCCGACCACCAGCACCGGACGGTCCTTGCCCTGGCGGGGGTCGTCCTCGTACGGCACCCAGGTCCAGACGATCTCACCCGGGTCGGCCTGGCCGTCGACCTCCGGCGCGTAGCTCAGCTCGCGCCGCTGCAACGCGCTCACCTGGCGGGGACGGGCCACCCGCGCCGGAGACGGCCCGGTACGCCGGGGCGACGGGATCGCCGCGCCCACCCGGGAGATACGTTGCGCCACGTTCCTCAACAGACCAGCCACGGCGGGCAGCCTACCGGCCCCGGCGCGGACCCCCGGAGCCGGCGCACTGCGGCAGACTGGGCCGATGAACGAGGTGCCCGACGACCTGCCGATCCTCCAACGGCGTGCGGTACGCGTGGTCGTCTGCGACGACAGCGACCGGGTGCTGCTGTTCCACACCCGCGACCCGGACCACCCCCGGCTGGGCACCTGGTGGGAGCTGCCCGGCGGTGGCATGGACCCGGGCGAGACGTACCGCGAGACCGCCGTGCGGGAGCTGCGCGAGGAGACCGGCATCGTGGTCGCCCCCGGCCAGGTGGGCGCGCCGACCTGGCGACGACGGGCCAGCTTCCTGCACCGCCAGCTGCGGCACGTCCAGGACGAGGTGATCGTCGCCGTACGACTGCCCGGTCCCGGTCCGGACGTGGACGAGACGGACCGGCTCGACTACGAGCGGGAGGACTACTTCGGCTTCCGCTGGTGGCCGCTGGCGGACGTGGTGACCAGCGGCGAACGCTTCTATCCCGGCCAGCTCCCCCGGCTGATCACGCCGTTCCTGGCCGGCGAGCGCATCGACGAGCCGTTCGAGCTGTGGTCGTGAGGAGGATCGGCGCGGATGCCGGACCGGGTCGCACCCGGCAGAGTGGGGGCATGACGACAGACCTGCACGGCCCGCTGTCCGGGTACGCCGAGCGGCTGCACGCCACCATCGGCGACCGGCACCACGTCGCCTCCCCGCTCGGCGCCTGGCTCCTGCTCGCGCTCAGCGCCGCGACGACCGAAGCCGACCAGGCCAGCGGCCCGAACGCAGCCGGCCCGGGCGCGACAGTCGGCCCGGGCGCGACAGTCGGCCCGGCGTCGGCGGCCGGCCCGGACGCGGCGGCCGCGGCCCTGGTGGCGGCGCTGGGGACCGACCTGGCCAGCGCCGCGGAGGCGGCCCGTGTCCTGCTGGACGCGCCGCACCCCCTGGTCGCGTCCGCCACCGCGCTGTGGCTCCGAGCGGGTCGAGGGGTCGACGAGCCGGGCGGATGGCGAGCCACGCTCCCCGCGACGACCGAGGTCGGCCCGCTGCCCGACCAGGCCGGGTTGGACGCCTGGGCGCGCGAGCACACCGACGGCCTGATCGAGACGTTTCCCCTGAAGGTCCGCCCGGATGTGGTGTTCGCCCTGGCCAGCGCGCTCGCCACCCGGATCTCGTGGGCCGAGCCGTTCGACGTCACCGACGCGCGGGCACTCGGCACCGGCAGCGCCTGGGCGGGTGACCTCCGCCAGGCGTTGCGCAGCCCGGGCCACGGGCACCGGGGCGCCATCGTCACGACCGAGCGGGCCGGCGACGTGATCGTGCACGCCGCCCGGGCCCAGGCGGTCGACGGCGCGGGGCTGGTGGTGCTCTCGGTGGCCGCCGCGCCGCACGTGCCGGCGGCCGATGTGCTCGCCACCGCGTACCGGCTCAGCGCCGGCGCGGCCGACGGCGCGCAACCCGCGGGTCGGCGCTCACTGTTCGACCTGCCGCTCGGCGAGACCCCGCTGTGGACACTGCGCGAGGAGCGGGTACGCACCCGCGCCCGCGACGGCCGCGAGGAGCGGCATCAGGCGATACTCCCCTGCTGGTCGGCGCGCAGCGAGCACGATCTCACCGCCCAGGCGCTGGGCTTCGAGGCCGCCGCGGTGACGCTGGGCAGGGCGCTCGACCAACCGGTCCAGGGTTTCGAGGCGCGGCAGGTGGCGATGGCCCGGTACGGCCGGTACGGGTTCGAGGCGGCGGCGGTGACCGGGATGTTCGGCACGGTCAGCCTGCCACCGGAGGGAGTCGCCCGCACTGCCGAGCTGCGTTTCGGGCACCCGTACGCGGTGGTGGCCGTCGCCACCGACAGCAGGGCGGACGGGACCACCGGGCCATGGCACGGGGTGCCGGTCTTCTCCGCCTGGGTCACCGAGCCCGAGGAGCTGCCCGACGCCGAAAGGTGAAGCCGTTGATCCACACCGGGTCGGCGATGTGGCGGCTTCGGCGCTTCGGGATCCACCCACGTCGGCGATCTGGTGTGGATCACGCGAGATCGGACGGACCTTCGTCGCGGGGCAGCCGCGCCACCATCTCGTGGAACTCCCGGACGGTCACCGCCTCGCGCAGGGTCGCGAAGACGGCGCCGGTGCCGAGCCGTGCCGTGGCCGCGTCCACCCCGGCCCGCCGAGCGACCCGGCGCAGGAAGTCCACCGGCCCGGCGTCCATCGGTGGCGGGGCGGCGGCACCGCCGACGTCGAGGCCCACACCGGTGTCGAGCCCGGCACCGCCGGTCGTCGGAATCGGGGTCGAGTCGGTCGGGTGGGCGTCCGGCGCGAAGTCGTACAGGTAGCCGTCGACCTGGTCGGGAAGGTGCCCGGCGGGGTCGGGCGTGGCGCCGGTGACGCGTTCCGCCATCGTGGTGAGCACCGCGCGGGCGAGGGCGGCGGCCTGCCCGGTGGGTAGGCCGGAGCGTCGGGACACCGCGTCGATGAACTGCGGAAACCCGTCGCCGCCCGCGCTGTCGGTCACGCCGGGGCGGTTACCCGCGCGCGGCGGGGGCAAACGGGCCGGAACCGGGTCAGCGCAGCAGATCCGCGGCCCGCAGGTGGTCGAAGATGAGCTGGTCGACCGGGGAGGTACGGTGCCGGTCGGCGTACCCGAGCCAGGCCATCTCGGCGATCTCGCTGGCCGGCCGTAGCCGCCCCCGGTAGCCGGCTTGATAGCAGGTCATCCGCACCGCGACGCCGGCCGCGTGCCCGTGCGCCTGGGCGGTGAACGTGCCCAGGTGGGTCGCCCCGCGCACGTCCACCTCGACGCTCAACTCCTCACCGATCTCCCGGCGCAGGGTCTCCAGGTCGCTCTCCCCCGGCTCGCGCTTGCCGCCGGGCAGGTACCAGACGTCCTTGCCCTGCGATCGGGTGCTCAGCACCCGCCCGTCCTCGATCAGGATCCAGGCCACCTTGTCGATCTCGCGCACGTCGTCCCCTTCACGGCCAGCGGGACCGGGCACGCTACCAGCCGACGCCGTTCAGCAGGTCAGCACGTCGACTCGTCGGCGAGCAGGTCCAGCAGCAGAGCGGCGGTCCACCCGAACGCCGGCGAGCCCAGCCCGGCCCCCGTGTCGGGGTGGAAGTACTCGTGGCAGCCGGCGCCGGCCACCAGGTCGATCATCGAACGGCGTAGGCCGGCGGCCAACTCCGGGTGCCCGTGAGTGGTCAGGCCCCGCCGGACCAGCCAGCCGATGTTCAGCCAACTCGGTCCGCGCCAGTACCGCAGCGGTTCGAAGTCGGGCGCGGTGCGGTCGTGGCTGGGCAACGGCCGGTCCATCCGCCGGGCCACCCCGAAACGCGCCGACGTCGCCTCGGCGACCAGCGCGTCGACCTGCCGGTTCGGCAGGTTGGGCAGCAGCAACGGCGCGAGCCCGAGCACGGTACGCGCGCCGACGAGCCGGTCGGTGCGCAGGTCGCGGGGCTGGAACGTGCCGGTGCCCGGGTCGTACAGCCGTCGTACCAACGCCTCGGTGACGCGGTCCGCGCGGACCCGGTGAGGGCCCGGGTCGAAGCCGGTCAGCGCGGCGATGTCGGCCAGCGCGTGCTCGGCGGAGGAGAACGCGGCGTTGAACAATGGGCACTCCACCAGGAACGGATGGCCGTCGGCCAGGTCCCGGTCGGCGTAGCCGTGGTCGCGGTAGGCCGCGACGATCGCCAGGTAGCGCGCGTAGTCGAGGTCCGTGGGGCGGTGCGCGGCGTCGGCGTGCGCGGTGTCGTGCCGGCGGTACGCGCGCATCACGGCCGCCTCGGCGTCGACCGCGGCCATCGGCTCGTCCCAGGCCGGGCTGTTGTCCAGACCCGACTCCCACGGGTGTACGACGCACACCAGCCCGTCACCGGCCACGTCCCGCCGTTGCGCCAGGTAGCGCTGCTGGGCGACCAGCGCCGGGTAGAGCTGGCGCAGCGCGGCCAGGCCGTGCTGGTCGGGCGCGCGCCGGTAGGCGAGCAGCGCGGCGAGCGCGTGCACCGGTGGCTGGACGAGGCCGGAGGTGGCGACGCTCGGCGCCCCCGGCACGTCGGCCGAGCGCCACAGCTCCGGACCGGGGAAGTACGCGCCGACCCGCAGCGCCGGGTTGAACACGATGTGCGGCACCCGCCCGTCGGCCCACTGCGCTCGGAACAGGCTCGCCAGCTCCCGCCAGGCCCGCCCGGGCCGGACGTGGGCCAGCCCGATCGCGATGAATGCCGAGTCCCAGCTCCACTGGTGGGGATAGAGCGTGCGCGAGGGCACCGTGTGGTCGTGCTCCCAGTTCGCGTCGAGGGTGGCGACGGCCAGTCGGCTCAGCCCGGCCGGTTCGGCCGTACCACCGATGCGGGTCGGGACGGCCCCGGCGGTCATGCGGCGGCCCGCCGGGGCAGCGCGTGCCGCAGCACCGTCGCGGCCGCACCGAGGGCGCGGACGGGGTCGCCGCGCAGCCGGCACTCGAGGGACAGCCACCCCCGGTAGTCCAGCTCCAGCAGGGTCCGCACGAGCCCGGTCCAGTCCAGGTGCCCGGCGCCCGGCTGGTACCGGTTGGAGTCGCTGACCTGCACGTGTCCGAGGTACGGCGCGGCGGCGCGCAGCGCCCGGTGCAGGTCGTCCTCCTCGATGTTCATGTGGAAGGTGTCGGCGACCACCCGGACCGACGGCAGCCCGAGGGTGGCGCAGAGGGCCACCGCCTCGTCGAGCCGGTTCACCATGTGGTCCTCGTACCGGTTGAGGGGTTCGAGAAACAGGGTGACCCCCTCGGCGCGGGCGTGTTCGCCCAGCTCGCCGAGGGCGTCCAGGAGCACCTGCCGGTCGCCGGCCGGCGGACGTGGCGGCTCGAACGGTGGCAGCCGCCGGGAGAACATCCCCCACGCGGCGGGGGTCATCGCCCCGACGCCGCCCAGCTCGGCGATGACCGAGAGCTGCGAGCGCAGGTTGGCCACGGCGTCGGCGGAGCGGGCCGGGTCGAAGTCGCCGATGAAGTGGGTCATCTCGACGCAGACGGTGGGCATCACCACGCCGGCGGCGCGGGCCCGGCGCAGCTCGGGCAGGCGGCGGGCGAACGCGAGGTCGCCCCGACCGCGCAGCTCGATGCCCTGGTAGCCGAGCGCGGTGGCGAGTGCGTACTTCTGGATCAGGTCGGTGCCCGGCAGGAGTTGTTCCTGACAGGCGAGCGCGATGGTGGTCATCTAGAACCTCAACACCACTTGGAGGACGTCACCGGCGCCGCGGTCGAGCAGCGCGAGGGCGTCGGCGACCGCGCTGGCGTCGACGATGTGGCTGACCAGCGGCAACGGATCGACGCTGCGGTCGGCCACCAGTTCCATGAAGGTCTGCGCCACCCGGTCACCGGTCCACCGGCCGGCCGTGCCCGGCGCGGGGGTGGGCCCGGAGACCTGGGCCGCCACCAACTGGATGCGGTTGTGGTGGAACTCCTCACCGAGGCCGAGCCCGTCGGCCTGGCCCTGGTAGAAGCCGGCGGCCACGACCCGACCGGCGTGTGCGGTGGAGCGGATCGCCTCGTGCAGCGCCGGGTACGCCCCGGACAGCTCCAGGCAGACGTCCGCGCCCCGGCCACCGGTCGCCTCGCGCAGCACGGTGGCGGCGGACCGGACCGAGGCGTCCACGGTGGACCGGGCACCGTAGCGGGTGGCGTGGGCCAGCCGGCCGGGCACCCGGTCGACCGCCACCACCCGGGCACCGGAGAGCGCCGCGAGACGGGTGGCGAGCAGCCCGATGACGCCCTGCCCGAAGACACCGACCCAGTCCCCCAGGTGCAGGTCACCGGCGAGCACGGCGGTCAGCGCGATGGCGCCGGGCCGGGCGAAGACCGCGGCGAGCGGGTCCAGCCCGACGGGCAGTGGACGGACCGCGTCGGCGGGGAGCACAGCCTCGGCGCGGTGCCCCCAGATGCCCCACACGAGCTGGCCCGGATGCCGGTCGGTGACCTCCGCGGCCACCTCGACGACCTCGCCGACCTCCTCGTAGCCGAAGCCGACCAACGGGTACGGCACGGGGGTCTGGCGGGGGACGAACATGCGGACGGTGTCGTCCCAGTCCTTGCGGAGCCGGGGATTGCTGCCCCGGTAGAGGGTCAACTCGGTGCCGGCGGAGATGCCCGAGTAGCAGGTGCGGACCCGGACCTGGCCGGGACCGAGCGGATCTGGCGGGCAGGGCTCGAGACTGATCTGTCGAGGCCCGGCGAGGGAGACCACCCAGTTGCCCATGTGTCACATCCCGGTAGCACTGGGCTCCAGAATAGCCAAGAAATAGCCATATGTCTTGCTATTGATCAATCGAAGGTGTTGAATCCGTCTTGTACCCTTCGAGAGGAGTGCCACCGATGTCAGCACCTCCGAGGCGGATACTCGCCACCACCCTGATCCTGGCAACGGCCGCGTCGACCCTGCTGGCCTGCGGAGACGACGGGTCCGACAGCAACAGCAAGAAGATCACCGTGTGGAGCCTGGAGGACGTCGCCGACCGGGTGACCGCCACCAAGGCGATCATCGCGGACTTCACCGCCAAGACCGGCATCCAGGTCGACCTGGTGACCGTCAACGAGGACCAATTCCCCTCGTTGATCGCCGCAAACGCCGCCGCCGGTGACCTGCCCGACGTGGTCGGCTCGGTCTCCCTGGCCGGCGTCCGTACGCTCGCGGGCAACGAACTGCTGCACGCCTCGGCGAACGCGGAGGTCGTCGAAAAGCTGGGCCGGCAGACGTTCTCCCCCCGGGCACTGGAACTCACCTCCGACGACGGCAAGCAGCTCGCCGTGCCCAGCGACGGGTGGGGGCAACTGCTCGTCTACCGCAAGGACCTGTTCGACGCCGCCGGCCTGCCCGCCCCCGACACGTACGAGCGGATCGCCACCGCCGCGGCGAGGCTGAACACCGGCGGCGTGGCCGGCATCACCGCCGCCACCTCGGCGAGCGACGTCTTCACCCAGCAGACCTTCGAGCACCTGGCACTGGCCAACGGCTGCCAGCTCACCGACGACTCCGGCGCCGTCACCCTGGACTCCCCTCAGTGCGTCGAGGCGTTCCGCTTCTACGGCGACCTGATCCGCACCAGCTCCGTCAAGGGCGCACAGGACGTCGACACCACCCGGGCCACCTACTTCGCGGGCAAGGCGGCCATGGTGATCTGGTCGCCGTTCATCCTCGACGAGCTGGCCGGGCTGCGGAACGACGCCCGACCGACCTGCCCGCAGTGCCAGGCGGACCCGGCGTTCCTGGCCAGGAACAGCGGGTTCGTCACCGCGATCAAGGGCCCGAACGGCACCGAGCCGGCCCAGTACGGCGAGATCAGCTCCTGGGCCGTGCTGGACGGCGCGGTGACCGACCCGGCGAAGTCCTTCGTGGAGTACCTGCTCGGCGACGGCTACCCGCGCTGGTTCGGCATGTCCCCCGAGGGCCGGTTCCCGGTGCGCAAGGGCACCCCGACCGACCCGGAGGCGTTCCTCACCGCCTGGACCACCAGCCCGGCCGGGGTGGACACCAAGAAGCCCCTCACCGACGTGTACGGCGACGACGTGCTCGCCACCCTGCGGCGTAGCCCGGACACGTTCGGCCGCTGGGGGCTCAGCCAGGGCCAGGGCAAGCTGGTCGGCGCGATGCTCGGCGAGCTTCCGGTGCCCAAGGCGCTGGGCGACCTGGTGGCCGGCAAGTCCGACGCGGCGGGCGCCGCCGGCCGGGCGAAGAAGGACGTCGAGGCGATCAAGGCGGGCGTCAATTGACCACCACCGCGCCCGGTCGCTCCCCCACCGAGACGCGGCCGGAGCGGGCCCGCCGCCGACCGCTGACGCTGCGCCGCCGGGAATCCCGCGCCGGACTGGCACTGGTCGCACCGACCCTGCTCGTCACCATCGCCGTCATCGGCATCCCGATCATCTGGACCGTGGTGCTCGCCTTCCAGCGGGTCCGGCTCGCCACCCTGCGCAAGACCGGCCTGTTCGGCGACCTCACCCTGGACAACATCGACCGGGTGCTGCACACCCCCGGCTTCGCCGACACACTGTGGGTCACCCTGCTCTACAGCGTCGGCGGCACCGTCGGGTCGATCCTGCTCGGCCTGGTCGCCGCGCTCGTCGTCCGCCGCCCGTTCCGCGGTCGCACCCTGGTACGCGCCTCCATGCTGCTGCCGTACGTGGCACCGGTGGTCGCGGTGACCTTCGTCTGGCAGGTGATGCTCGACCCGCAACTCGGCATCGTGAACCACTGGGGGCAGCGCCTGCTGGGCTGGGACGCGCCGGTGCCGTTCCTCACCCAGGAGTCGACCGCGCTGGCCACGGTCATCGCGTTCGAGGCATGGCGGTACTTCCCGTTCGCGTTCCTGTTCCTGCTGGCCCGCCTCCAGGCGGTGCCCGGCGAGTTGGAGGAGGCCGCCCGCGTCGACGGGGCCACCCCCACCCAACGGTTCCGGCACATCCTGCTGCCGCAACTCCTGCCGGTGATCGCCCTGCTGGGCGTGCTGCGCTTCATCATGACGTTCAACAAGTTCGACGACGTCTACCTGCTCACCGGCGGGGCCGCCGGCACCGAGGTGGTCAGCGTCCGGGTCTACGAGTTCCTCACCGCCCGTACCGACATCGGGGCGGCCGCCGCGCAGGCGGTCGTGCTGGCCGTGGTGCTCATCGTGTTCGTGCTGATCTACCTGCGCTTCTTCGGACGGAGGGTCGGCTGATGGACCGGGACATGGTCGAGACGGTCAGCCTGCGCTGGCTGCGCCGCCTGGTGATCGCCGCGTTCCTGCTGGTCACCGTCTTTCCCTTCTACTACATGCTGGTGCTCTCGGTACGCCCCATCGAACGGCTGCTGCTCGACCCGGGTGCGCTGGGCGTCGGCTTCGGCGAGCTGACCGTCGCCACGTACGCCGAGGTGCTCAAGGCCACCGGCGACGGCGGCCAGGGCTTCCTCACCTTCATCCGCAACAGCGCGGTGGTGGCGGTCGCGGCGACCGTGCTCACGCTGCTCGTCGCGATCCCCGGCGCGTACGCGGTGGCCCGGCTGCGGTTCTTCGGCCGGCGGCAGGTCGACTTCCTGTTCCTGGCGGTCTACCTGTTCCCGTCGATCGTCATCGCGATCCCGCTGTTCGTGGTGTTCAGCCTGGCCGGACTGCGAGGTTCGCTGTTCGGGCTGGTCCTGGTCTACATCTCGCAGACCCTGCCGGTCTCGGTCTACATGCTGAAGAACTACTTCGAGACCATCCCGGTCAGCCTGGAGGAGTCGGCCGCGATCGACGGCGCCGGCCGGCTCGGCATCATCCGCCGGGTCAGTCTCCCCCTCGCCGCGCCATCGATCATGGCGGTCGCGCTCTACGACTTCATGATCGCCTGGAACGAGTTCCTGTTCGCGCTGTTGTTCCTCGTCGACAAGCCCGACCGGTGGACGGTGTCGCTCGGGTTGTCCCTGCTCTCCGACGGCGTGGAGGTGCCCAAGACGGTGCTGATGGCCGGCTCGGTCGTCCTCACCCTGCCCATCGTGATCCTCTTCTTCGCCAGCGAACGGCTGCTGACCGAGGGCCTGACCAGCGGCGCGGAGAAGGGCTGAGCCTGCCGCGCGATCGGTGGCGGCCCAGCCGTACGACACGCCGACCCCCGGCGCCGCTGAGCCGCCACCGATCGCCGCACCCGCCGGGCCTGCCCCGTCCGGCCCGGTTACGGTGGCCGTATGGCCAACCCGACCCGCTGGGCGACCGACACCGGCCCGGAGCACTCGCAGTGGTACGTCGACCGGTTCCGCAAACTCGCCGCCGAGGGCGCCGACCTGGCCGGTGAGGCCCGGCTGGTCGACACGCTCGTCGCGCCCGGGTCGCGGATCCTCGACGCCGGCAGCGGCACCGGCCGGGTCGGCGCGGCCCTGGCCCAGCGTGGGCACACCGTGGTCGGGGTGGACGCCGACCCCGTCCTCGTGGACGCCGCCCGCGCCGACCACCCCGGCCCGCGCTGGCTGGTCGCCGACCTGGCCGACCTGGACCTGCCGGCGATGGGCGAGAGCGAGCCGTTCGACGCCGCCGTGCTCGCCGGCAACGTGCTCGCGTTCGTCGCCGTCGGCACCGAGCCGGAGGTGCTGCGCCGGCTCACCGGGCACCTACGTCCGGACGGCGTCCTCGCGGTGGGTTTCGGCACCGAACGCGGTTACCCGCTGACCGCGTTCGACGCCGACGCGGTCGCCGCCGGGCTGCGCCTGGAGCACCGCTTCGCCACCTGGGACCTGCGCCCATGGCGCGACGACGCACCCTTCGCGGTCAGCATCCTGCGCCGTCCGGCGTCCTGACGCCCGGCCGGCGTCAGGACGACGCCAACGACGGCCGGGGGCAGCACGACGCCGCGCCGGGCCGGGCGCCGTCAGGACGGGGCGGCGACGGCCCGAGCCGCGGCCGGGTCGAGCGTCGCCCCCGCCGGCACGAGACTGACCAGGCCGGCGGGCAGCCGTACCGGTCGCACGTCGCGGTAACCGAGCATCGGCAGCACCTCCCGGTCGGCCAGCACGTACCGCCGGCCCAGGTCGGTCACCACGGACACCGCACCACCGGACGCGCCGGGCGTCGCGGTGGCCTCGACCACCGCCCCGCCACCGGGTTGCACCACCACGTGGTCGGCCAGCGCCGCGCCGCCGGACGACGCGGTCCGCGGCACGGCCGCCAGATCCGGCAGGCGTACGCCCCGACGCACCTCGCCCGCGCCGTCGTCCCCGACCCGGGTACAGATGGCCGCATCGTCCACGGCGGCGAGCCGCGGCGGGGCGGGCGGTGGAGCGGTCGGGCCGCTCGGGGCGAGATCGGGCATGGTGGGCAGCTCGGCGAACCGGCCCAACGTCATCGACTCCGCTTCCCCCTGCCCGGTACGGGCCAACAGCAGCCCGGCCTGCAACTCGGTGATCCCGGCCAGCCCGCCGTCGAGAGCCACCGCGTACTGCCGGCCGCCGCCGGAGTTGCGCACCAGGTAGACCTGCCCGATGGTGGCGCCCGGCACCCGGGTGGCGGGCCGGCCCGCGCCGGGCAGCGCCGGCGGAGCCAGGTCGACGCCGGCGGGCAGGGCATTGAGCAGCGCGGGTGCGACGGGCACGGCCCGCGTCCGGGTGGTCGCCAGCGCGGCCAGCACCCGGTTGGGATCGCGGATCAGGTACCGACGTTGGTGCCACACGAGGTGCAGGCCGCCGTCCGGGTGGCGCAGCAGCAGCGCGTCGTCGCCGAGTGGTTGGCCGCCGGCCGGGTCGACGCCGATGAGCAACGCCGACCGGGAGTCCTCGCCGGCCGTCGTCGAGCAGACCGTCCAGGCCGCCCGCGCGAGCCGACCCGGCGCGGGCAACGAGTCCGGCGCGTCGGCGATGCCCAGGGGCAGGCCGCGCGGCACGCCGTCGATGGAGCGCCGGGAGACCAACACGGTCTTCGACTGGTCGGCGCCGACGATCAGCAACGCCGAGGCGTAGTTGAGCACCGGATGCAGCTTCTGCTCCCGATACACGAACCGGGCGCCGGACTCCTTCTCCACGATCACCGCGCCCGGGTCGCGCCAGCGGCTGCCACCACCGGCGAACAGGCCGTAGAGCGCCGCGCCGCCGAGCGCGATCACCGCCACGAGGACGCTGGCCAGGCCCGCGCCCGCCAGCCGTCGAAACGGCGACTGGGCCGGATCGGTCTCCCGCATCACCAGCGCGGCGACCGCCCGCTGGACGCTGAACTGGTAGGAGTGCAGCTGATCCTGCCGCGACGGCATGGGTTCCCTTCCGCTGGTTCGACCGCGCACAGGATATGCGCTGCGTCGATGTCCCGTGGACCCTGCGTGGCGGGCGGAACCCGGCCGGTACCATTCGGGGACGAATCCGGCGGCGAGAGGGCAGCGTGGGCGCGCGTTTCGAGGAGCTGGCCTGGCGGGAGACACCGATCGGCGCGATCAGCCTGCGACGGCGTCGCGATCCGGCGCTCCAGGTCGAGGTGTACGAGGTCAAGCTCGACGACGAGTACCTGATGTCCAGCCTCTTCCCCGTCGCCGAGATCGAGCTGGCCCGACTGGGCCTCGCCGAATTGACCGGTGACACGCTCGACGTGGTGGTCGGCGGTCTCGGGCTGGGCTACACGGCGTGCACCGCGCTGGCCGACCCGCGGGTACGGACGCTGCTGGTGGTGGAGGCGATCGAGGACGTCATCGACTGGCACCGGCGCGGGCTGCTGCCCTTCGCGGCCGGGCTGGCCGAGGATCCGCGGACCCGGTTCGTACGGGCCGACTTCTTCGCCGCCGTGGCGGGTGACGAGGGGTTCGACGCCGAGGTGCCCGGGCGACGCTTCGACGCGGTCCTGCTCGACGTCGACCACTCACCGCGCAACGTCCTGCACCCGAGCCACGCGCCCTTCTACACGCCGGACGGCCTCCGCCGGCTCGCCGCGCTGCTCCGCCCGGAGGGCGTCTTCGCGCTCTGGTCGGACGACCCACCCGACGACGGCTTCACCGCGGCGCTCGGGAAGGTGTTCACGACCGCCCAGGCGCACGTCGTGCCCTTCGCCAACCCCCTCACCGGCGGCCAGTCCGCCAACACCGTCTACGTAGCCCGCAGCTGACTCACCCGGGCCCCCGCCCCCGCCCCCGCCCCGGCCCCCGCCCTCGCCCCCGTCGATCTTGCGAATTGTGTTGGTGATCTGCGGGCTGAAGTCCCTTTTGCGGCGACAGAAAGTGCAAGATCGCGCAGGGGGTGGCGTGGGGGTGGGCGTGGGGGTGGGGGTGGGCGGGGGTGTTTGGGTTTCGCGGGGGCGGGAAGGTGCGGCCCTGGGGTCGCCGCATCGAGCGCCGCGGCCGGGTTACGGGAGGTCGCGATGCGTGCCCTGCTCTGGGTCGTCGGCGTGGTCGCCGGCGTGCTGATTCTGCTCGGGCTGCTCCTCGAGGCGGTCCGCTGGCTGATCATCATCGGCCTGATCGCGCTGGTGATCGTGATCATCCTCGGCGTGGTCAAGGGCCGGCAGGCGATGCACCACCAGACCCGCCGACGGTGACGGTCAGAACCAGTCCGCGCTCATGTCGAGCGCGGTGCGGTCGAGGCTGTCCAACAGGTCGAACTGGGGGCCGGTGCGGGGCAGCTCGACCGTGAGGAAGTAGCGGGCCGCCTGCCGCTTGCCGGCGTGGAAGGAGTCGCCGCCCTCCGCGGGCGGCAGCGCCAGCACCTGTTCGAGCCACATCCAGGCGATCACCACGTGCCCGACCGCCTCGAGGTAGACGCTGGCGTTGGCCAGCGCGAGCACCGGGTCGCCGCCGGCCCAGAGCCGCCGGGTGACGGTGGTGATCCGGTGCACCGCCGTGGCCAGCCGGTCGGCCAACTCGGCGGGCTCACCGCCGGCCCGCCGCGCCCGCTCGACGGTCTCGGTCATCGCGCCGGTGAGCAGGAGCAGGCCCGCGCCGTCGTGCATGGTCATCTTGCGTCCCAGCAGGTCCAGCGCCTGAATCCCGTGGGTGCCCTCGTGGATCGGGTTGAGCCGGTTGTCGCGGTAGTGCTGCTCCACATCGTGGTCGCGGGTGTAGCCGGCGCCGCCGAGGACCTGGATGGCCAGGTCGTTGGCCGCCAGACACCACTGCGACGGCCAGCTCTTGGCGATCGGCGTGAGCACGTCCAACAGCAGGTGCGCCCGCTCGCGGTCGGCGGCGGCCGGCGCGGTCTTCTCCTCGTCGAGCAGCCGGGCGCAGTAGAGCACCAGGGCGAGCGCCCCTTCCACGTAACTCTTCTGCGCCAGCAGCATCCGTCGGACGTCGGGATGGTCGATGATCGGCACCTGTGGCGTGGCCGGGTCCTTCGCGCCGACCGGCCGACCCTGCGGCCGTTCCCGGGCGTACGCCAGGCTCTTGAGGTAGCCGGTGTAGCCCAGCGCGGTGGCGCCCGCGCCGACGCCGATCCGGGCCTCGTTCATCATGTGGAACATCTGGGCCAATCCCTGGTGGGGCGCGCCGACCAGGTGACCCACCGCGCCGGGCCGACCGTCGGGGGTGTGCCCGCCGTCACCGAAGCTGAGCAGCGCGTTGGTGGTGCCCCGGAAGCCCATCTTGTGGTTGAGCCCGACCAACGCCACGTCGTTACGCTGGCCCAGCGAGCCGTCCGGGCCGACCAGCACCTTGGGTACGACGAACAGCGAGATGCCCTTCACCCCGGGCGGACCGCCGGGGATCCGCGCCAGCACCAGGTGGACGATGTTCTCGGCCAGTTCGTGGTCACCCCCGGAAATCCACATCTTGGTGCCGAACAGCCGGTACGTGCCGTCCGGCTGCGGCTCGGCCCGGGTGGTGATGTCGGCGAGCGAGCTGCCGGCGTGCGGCTCGGACAGGCACATGGTGCCGAAGAACCGCCCCTGGAGCATCGGCCGCACGTAGGTGTCGACCTGCTCGGCGCTGCCGTGTGCCAGCAACAGGTTGGCGTTGCCGAGGGTCAGTAGCGGGTACGCGGAGGTGGCCACGTTGGCCGCCTGGAACCAGGCGAAGCAGGCGGCGGCGACGGCGTGCGGCAGTTGCAGACCACCGACCGCGTCGTCCATCGCCGCCGTCAGCAGTCCCGTCTCGGCAAAGCTCCGCAACGCCGCCGCGATCTGCGGGATCGTCCGCACCCGATCCCCGTCGACGGTGGGCTCGGCGAGGTCGGCGGCCCGGTTGTGCGGGGCGAACTGGTCGGTCGCCACGCGTTCGGCGAGGTCCAGGGCGTCGTCGAAGGTCTCCCGGGAGTGCTCGGCGTACCGGGGACGCTCGACGAGATGCGCCACCCGCAGCCAGTCGTGCAGCAGGAAGTCCAGGTCACGGCGGGAGAGCAGGGTGGACGGCACGAAACTCCTCGACAGCGCTCGGGTGGGTCGGGTCGGCGGACGGTGCCGACCCCGACCCATCCTGACCGATACGCCGGGTGCACACCACCGCCGGCCGGCGGCGGCCGTCGTTGTCGTACCCGCCGACTAGGGTGCCTGTCCGTGACCGCCCCCGGAGACGTCGAGCCCGAGATCCTCGACAGGCTGCGCCCGATCTGCTGTGGATTGCCGGAGGCCTACGAGGAGCCGGCCTGGGTGGGCACCCGCTGGCGGATCCGCAAGCGCACCTTCGCCCATGTGCTCACCGTCGACCCCGACCGTCAGGCGGTGCACGCGCGGGCCGCCGCGCTCGACCGTCCGGCCTGCCTGTTGGTGTTCCGCGCCCCGCTCGACGAGATCGCCGGTCTGCTGAGCGTCGGGCCTCCCTTCTACAAGCCGGACTGGAGCCCGACCGTCATGGGCATGGTCCTGGGCGCGGAGACGGACTGGGACGAGGTGAGTGAGCTGCTCACCGAGAGCTACTGCGTGCAGGCGCCCAAACGGCTCGCCGCCCGGGTCGACCGGCCCGGCTGAGGCGGCCGGCGTTTCGCCGGGGCCGACACGGGGATACCGCGCCAGCGGTGGCGGACCATCGACGGGCACGGCGACGTCGCCCGTCGGCTGAGGAGCGGACCCATGCCCATGCCTGGCACCGAGGAGGACCCTCGGTTGACGCCAATGCTCGCCGAGAAGCGGGTGTGCACGGGGGTGACCACGCTCGCCGGGCGGATCTTCCTGAGCTATCCGTCGGCCGACCGGCCGGGTGCGCAGGTGGTGGAGGCGCTGCCGGACGGCCGTCGCAACCCGTACCCGGACGCGGCGTGGAACACGCCGGACCAACCGCCGGACGGCGCGTACGTGCACGTCAACGGGTTGCGCGCAGGCCCGGACGGTCGACTGTGGATCGTCGACGCGGGGGCCCGGCAGCTCGGCGGCGAGCAGGTGCCCGGTGGGGCACGGCTGATCGTCGTCGACGTGGCCGGTGACCGGGTGGACCGGGTCTACCGCCTCGACACCGCCGTGCGCCGGCACAGCTACGTCGACGACGTCCGGTTCCACGGCGGCACCGCGTACGTCACCGACGCGGGCGCGCCCGGCCTGATCGTGGTGGACCTGGATTCGGGTCGGTGCCGGCGGGTGTTGGACGGCCACCCGAGCACGGTGGGCGGCCCGGTGATCGCCGACGGTCGGGCGCTGCACGATCCCGGCGGGGCGCAGGTGTGCCTGCACGCCGACCAGTTGGAGGTGTCACCGGACGGGCGGTGGCTGTACTACCAGCCGGCCTCGGGTGGGATGTCCCGGATCGGCACCCGGTGGTTGGACGACCCGACGCTGTCCGCCGAGGAGTTGGCCCGGCGGGTCGAGCCCTGGGCGGACACCCCGAGCACCGGCGGTACGGCCATCGACGCTCTCGGCACCATCTACGTCAGCGACATCGAGCGTCGCCGCGTCCTCGCCATCGGGCCCGACCGCAGCGTGCGTACGCTCGTCGCCGATCCCCGCCTGAACTGGGTGGACGCGATGTGGCTGGACACCGAGGGGCACCTCTGGCTGCCGGCGGCCCAACTCCATCTCACGGCCGGCTTCAACGGCGGGCACCCGGCCGTCGCCTACCCGGTGCACGTCTACCGGATGCCGGTCGACGCCGGCCCGCCACCGAACGACCACGCCTGAGATGAGCGAGCGGCGACGAACCTGCTACCGGTCGAGATTCCCTATCCGCTACCGGCCCAGATCGCCACTCACCTCGGCGCGGCGGGTGGATAGCAGGAGTCCTCGATATCCTGCCTCGCATGCATCGAAGCCGTGTGTACGCGTTGCTCATCGACGCACCGGAGGCGGAGGCCGCGCGGGCGGCGGAGTTCTGGTCGGCGGCCCTCGGCGTCGACACCCGGTCCCACCCGGACGAGCCGCAGTTCGTCGGTCTGCACGAGGCGGTGCCCGGCCTGGTCACCGCCGTTCAGGCCGTCGACGACGCGCCGCGCTACCACCTCGACATCGAGACCGACGACGTGCCGGCCGAGACCGCGCGGCTGGTCGGCCTGGGCGCCTCCGAGGTGACGCGGTGGCGGGAGTGCCGCATCCTGCGGGCGCCCGGCGGGCACCTGCTCTGCGTCCTGCCGGTCGAGAGTCCATCCGAGGTGTTCGACGC
Organism: Micromonospora sp. bgisy143; assembly: GCF_057708145.1. NCBI lineage: Bacteria > Bacillati > Actinomycetota > Actinomycetes > Micromonosporales > Micromonosporaceae > Micromonospora > Micromonospora sp. bgisy143. The sequence goes on along the minus strand of NZ_JBYIRN010000027.1, from coordinate 22,147 downwards.
CCAGGCCCGGACCTGGTCGTGACCCGCGAGCCTGTCGCAGGGCAGCAGTAGGGTTCGCGGTTCGGCCGGGCGGCGTTCGAGTCCGTGCTCGCCGCGAACGGCGGCGACTGGCCGCCGCTCGCCCCGCCGGGCGAGTTGCCGACCACGTACGTCAAGTGCCTGCTCGACGGGCCGGAGCCCAACGACGTCGTCGCGGCGCTGCTCGACAGTGAACGGTGGCGGCTCGTGACGATGGCCACCGGTCACTGGCCGATGTTCTCCCAGCCCGCCGAGCTGGCCGCGCTGCTCACGGCGCAGGTGAGCTGACCGGCGCGCGGGCCGACGACGGGCCGTGCACGGTCGGTTCCGGGGGCGGATGGTGCGAGGAGCGTGATGCCGGTGGGTCATCAAGATGCCCCACAGGCATCACGGTTCAGAGGATGGGTGCCTCCGGTCAGGAGCGGGACCAGCCGAGGCGGCGGTGACCCGGGGCGACTGCCCGCCGGCGTCAGGGTGTGACGGTGTCGAGGGTCCTGATGTGGCGCACCGGGGACGCGAGCAGCCACAGCACGGCGAGCATGCCGCCCAGGCCGGCGACGACCAGGGTCGGTCGCAAACCGAGGGTGGTGCCCAGCGCACCGCCGACCAGAGCGCCGAGCGGTCGGATGCCGTAGTTGACGGCGCTGTACGCACCGGCTCGACGACCCCGCGCGTCGTCCGGCGTGACGGCGGCGAGCAGGGCGTTGAGGTTGACGTCCATCAGCATCACGCCGACGCTGGACACCAACTCGATGGCCGCCAGCATGGCGATCTTCGCCCAGGTCGGGCCGGCGATCAGCGCGGTCGCCGCCAGCGGGGCGGGGAACACCACCGCGCCGATCATCGCCGTGCGGCCGAGCCCGATGGCGCGCGAGACGCGGGGTGCCAGGGCCGCGCCGGCCAGGCCGCCGAGCGCGCCGACGCCGAACGCGACGCCGATCGCGCCGGCCGACAGGCCGAGTTCACGGTTGGCGTAGAGCACCAGCAGCGCCGAGGCGATGAAGGTGAAGAAGTTGACGGTGCTGGTGCAGCCGAGCGCGGCGCGTAGCACCGGGTGGCGCAGCACCAGCGTCATGCCCTCGCGGACCATGCCGAGGGTCGACGCTTGCCGTGGCGGTGGCGGGGTCTCGGTGACCGGGATGCGACGCAGCAGCAGGGCGGAGAAGAGAAAGGACACCGCGTCGACGAGGACCGCCACCGGCGCGCTGAGCGCCTGGACGAGCCCGCCGCCGACGGCCGGACCGACGATGAACGACAGGGAGCGGCTGACACTGAGCTTGCTGTTCGCGTCCACGTAGGCCGATCGCGGCACCAGCGCGACGAAGAACGCCTGCTGCGCCAGGGCGAACAGCACCTCCCCGGCGCCGGTGAGCAGCGCCACCAGGTAGAGCTGGGTCAGGGTGACCGCGCCGAACAGGTACGCCGCCGGGAGGCTGAGCAGCACGACCGCGCGGACCAGGTCCGCGATGATCAGGAGTCGACGCTTGTGGGTGCGCCGGTCCACCCACGCGCCGAGGAACAGGCCGAGCAGGTTGGGCAGCCAGATCAGGGCGGTGAGGAGACTGACCTGCACGGGCGTCGCGGCGAGCAGGGAGACGGCGATCAGGGGCAGGGCCAGCTCGCTGATCCGGTCACCGAACGCGGTGATCGTCTGACCGGTCCAGAAGGTGCGGAAGCGCCGGTCGCGGCGCAGGACCGGTGCGGCCGGGGCGTCGACGGCGGTCATGACGCGGATGCGTCGTCGGCGACCTCGGGCAGCAGGTAGCGCAGCATCCGTACGACCTGCGCGCCGGCCGGAGGCGTCTCGTCCTCCTTGCGCCGGACGTACGGGGCGAGCAGCTCCTCGATCGTCTCCTCGAGCTGGCGCAATTCGTCGGGGGTGGCGACGAAAGAGGTGTCGGCCACCCCGGCGAGGCCGCGCCAGGTGTCGTCGAGTCGGGGTTCCTCCTGCAACAGCCACTGCTGGGGCGCGTCGGCGTACCGGGCGAACATCTCGCCGCGGAGCTGCCGCGCCGCGGCCTGCCCCTCGGCGTCGTCCGGCAGGCTGAAGCGGAACCCGCGGGCGGCTGCCTGCCACCAGCGTTCCCGTTTGCTGGTGCCGCCGTCGGCGTCGGTGACCAGGCCGAACGTGGCGAGGTGGCGCAGGTGCCAGCTCACCACCGACGGCGTGGCCCCGACGTGCGACGACAGCCCGGTGGCCGTGGACGGGCCGTGCCGCTGGAGCCGGTCGAGGATGGCCAGGCGGACGGGGTGCGCGAGCGCCCGCAGCGCCTGCGGCTCGGTGATCTCGAAATCCCCGTACGGATTCTTGAGAGACATGTTTCGAAAGTAGTCTCTCAGATTGTCGGGGGCAACTCGGTCAGAGCACCCCCAGGCGGGCCAGCGGCTCGACCAGCTCCCGTTCCTCGTAGCTCAGGTGCGACAGCAGGGCGTCGGTCAGCAGGTTCACGGCGGCGCGCAGCTCGGCCAGCCCGTCCGGCGCGCCGACGTACGCCACCAGCGCCTTGTCGACACCCTCCAGCACCTCGTGGATGACGTGGTGCTCCTGCTCCAGGCGGTCGACGACCGGGCGCAGCCGCGGGTCGGCCTGCCGCAGTCGCGGAAAGAGCGCCTGGTCCTCGATGGTGTGGTGGGTGGTGACGACGCGGCAGTAGGACTCGCAGTACGCGCCCAACGTCCACCGGTTCTGTCGCATGGTCATCGTGTTGATCTGCGACCGCGCCGCGCCGGCATCGATCTCGCCCGCCGCGACCTGCTCGATCAGGTCGTGGATCTGCGCCAGCTCGGCGCGCAGCCCGTCGTGCACCTGCACCAGGTGCTGACCGGTGGCCTGTTCGTGCGCCGTGTAGGTGCGGGCGGGGTCGGGGGCGGGCCCGGTGGGGCGGGCCGTCTCGTCCCAGACCTGCCGGTCGCTGAGTCGGCGGCCGTCGTCGGGCGTCGGCACCACCGCGAAGGCGCCGGCGCTTACCCGGGCGCGGGCCGGCGGCGCGGTGGGCGCGACCACCGCCGCCGGCTGCGTGTCCGCAAGGACTTCGGCGGGGGTACGCACCGACGCGGCGTCCCGGTCACGCTCGGCCGAGACCAGTTCGCGGACGGCAGGCGCCACCTCGCCGGCGAACCGGCGCAGGTCGTCGGGGTCGTCGCTGGCCAGGATGAACGTGCTGATCCCGTCGCCCAGCGCCAACTCGGCCAGCTCCCGGGCCCACTGCTCGGCCGGTCCGTGCAACGGACCGCGTCCCACGGTGGCGAACGTGCCGGAGATGTTGAGCAGCCGGCGGACGTCGGCGGGTGAGCGGCCGGCCTCCTGGGCGGCGTCGTCGATGATGGTGTTGCCCCGGGCCAGGTCACCGGGTTCGAGGTAGGCCAGCGAGGGCAGCCAACCGTCGGCCCGCCGACCGGTGAGCGCGAGCATGCGCGGCTTGTACGCGCCGAGCCAGATCGGCACCGGGTGGGCGGGGGCCGGACCGCGCTTCGCGCCGACCACCCGGTGGAACTCGCCGTCGACGCGTACACCGCCGCGCGCCTCGGCGTCCCAGATCTGCCGGAGGACGTCGATGCCCTCCGCCAACGCCCGTACGCCCTGCCCGGGGGTCAGCCGCCGGCCGCCCATCGCCTCGATGGCGTCCCAGAACGCGCCCGCGCCGAGGCCGAGCGCGACCCGACCTCCGGTGAGCAGGTCGAGGCTGGCGACGCTGCGGGCGAGCACCGCGGGCGGGCGCAGCGGCAGGTTGGTGACGTTCGCGGACAGGTGCACCCGATCGGTGCGGGCGGCGACGAAGCTCAGCAGCGTCCAGGTGTCCAGGAACCGTGGCTGGTACGGGTGGTCCTGGAAGGTGACCAGGTCCAGGCCGACCTGCTCGGCCAGGACGGCGAGCCCGACGGTGCGGTCCGGATCGTCGTTGCCGGGCGTGGTGAACGAGCCGAAGACCAGGTCGTGGCCGTAGTCGCTCATGTGTGAGCCTCCTGTCGTACGCCGCGCCGTGCGATGCGCCGTGAACTCGACCTTATGTCAGACAGAACATCTCCTGCCAATAATATCTGCGAGTTCGGCTATCGTTGCGGTATGACGGGTGCCACCGGCCGGCCGGACCGGCCCGATCCGCTCGACGACGATCTGGGCTGGATGCTGGGGATCGCCTTCCGTGGTTACGTCCGGGCGGCCGAGCACGTGCTGACCGACTTTCCCGGCGGCCCGCGCGGCTATCAGGTGCTCACCGCCGCGGTCACCGGCCCGGGCCGCAATCAGGGCGCGATCGCCGAGGAGTTGGGGCTCGACCGCACCGTGCTCACCTACCTGATCGACGACCTCGAACGACCCGGGTTCGTGGCCCGGCGGCCCGACCCGGCCGACCGGCGCAGCCGGCTGGTGGACGTCACCGACGCCGGGCGGACGGCGTGGGAGCAGCGGCGCGAGGCGCTCCGACGGGTGGAGGCGCACCTGCTGGGCTCGCTCACGCCGCACGAGTCGGCGACCCTGCGGACCCTGCTGCAAAAGGTGGCCTGCTCCACCCAGGCCACCGACCCCCTCCGCGACCTCTGCGAGGCGGTAACCGAGGCACGGCCCGATCCGGCCCGAGAACGGCGTTGATCAAGAGGTTCGCGTCAGGATTCCGGCCTGCGGTGACGCGAACCTCTTGATCAACAGGGAGGGTCGGGTGGGGTCAGCGGACGTGCACGAACACCGGGTTCGAGTAGAACCACAGGTCGTCCCACGGGCTCTCCAGCCCGTCCGCGAGGGGCTCTGCCTCGTCGGTGCTGGTGCCGCGCACCCGGGCGTACGTGTCGGCCTCGACGTTACGCAGGGTGTGCCGGATGACGTAGTCGTGACCCTGACGACGCCAGTCGCGCGGGCCGAACCGGGCCACCACCTTCGTGGTGGGGTTGGTGTCGGCGTCGAGGTTGGCGCTCGGTCCGGTGATCTGGCCGACGATCAGGTCGACCCGTCGCACCTCCGGGCGGTCGCCGTTGGCGTTCACCCCGTCCAGCGGGCGGAACCGGATCTCGATCTCCACGTCGGTGCGGCTGCGCCGGTTGACGGTGATGGTCTCGCCGACCTCGGCCGTGCGTCCCTGCGACGTGGCGGTCACGTCGAGGGTGCGGATCAGGTCGCCGGTGGTCACCCAGATCCGGCCGTTGCGCAGACCGTCCATGATGTCGCCGTAGTCCTGGCGGGCGTACACGTAGGTCTTGCTGTACTCCCCCGGCCAGAAGTCCGAGCCGCCGCGCGTCCAGTGCACGTGTGAGTCGGACGTCGCGGTGATCCACCAGCGTCGGCCCTCGCCGAGGAGCGAGTCCCAGAGCCCGCCGACCCGCGCGGTCATCTGGTCGAAGCCGCCGTAGGTGGGGTGGTTGCCGTACCCGCCGCGCTTGCCGCCGTTGAGCGGACCGGCCTGGTGGCCGGGCGCGCCCTCGAACCCGATGTAGACGTCGGGCGCGGCGTTGTTGCCGTTGCGGAACTCACGCGGGGTGTCCTGGCCGTAGACGCCGAGGCCGGGGGCCGAGCGGGACGCGTGGTGGGCGATCACCAGCGGCTTGTGCGGCATGCCCCGGGCGACCTTGAGGAACTCCACCATCTTGGCCTCGGTGTCGCGGGCCGGGTCGGTGGGGAACGCGTCGTACTTGGCGAAGCGGCTCTCCAGCTCGAAGAGCTGCTTCGCCTCGTCGTCGTGGCGCGGGATCATCAGCGTGTGGTGGTCCAGCGCGGGCGCGTCGAACTCCATGCCCCAGAACTGGAGCACCTCGGGGACGAGCTTGCGCGAGCGCAGCAGGTCGGGGTACGCCTGCTCGATGTTGACCTTCGAGTGCGTCGGTCCACCGTGGTCGGTGCACATCGCCCAGGTCAGGCCGAAGTTCTTGGCCATGATGGCGTTGGTGACGATCGGGTAGACCGCGTCCGCGCCCTTGTGGAAGACGATCGGGCTCCTGGTGGTGTCGAACTCGCCGCTGTACTCGGAGTGGACGTGGTGGTCACCCGCACGCCACGACCGGTTCTTGACAGCGCCCCGGTCGGCCTCGTCGGTGCCGGGCCGGCGCTCCTCGTCGGCCCACGCCGCGCCGCCACCCACCAGCGGGCTCGCGGCGGCCAGGGTCGCGCCGACACCCGCGTACTTGACCAGCTTGCGCCGCGACAACTGGGCGCGCTCGACCTCTTCGGCTTGCTTGTCTCTCACGTCAGAGCCTCTCCTCGATCACGCGAATGCTCTTTCGATCAAGGAGCCTCGAAGAGGCCGGTGAACGGTCGCCGTACGGTGCGCGGGTACCCGGTGAACTCCCTGGCAGAGCCCGTTGAAGGGCGCGGCAGCGGGCGGCGGTGCGTGACGGCACGACAGCGGGGGCGCCAGGATCAGGGCCGCTGCCGCTCCCGCTCCACACGCGCCGACCCGGTCGTCGACGGCGCGGCGGGTGCGGTGACCACCATCGGCGCGACGTCGACGGCGGGCAGCCCGCTCCGGCCGGCGACCGGCAGGATCAGTTCGCTGCGTCCGAGATCGACACGCACGGTCGCGTCCCGGTCGTCGGCCATCGTGAACTCCGGGTCGCTCTGACCGAGCACCAGGCCGAGGACGTGCCCGGCCGGCACCACCGCGTCGTACGCGTTCAGCGGCACGGTCACCGTGTACCACCGGTCCGGCCGCAGCGGCGTGGTGAACCGCAGCGAGGCATGGTGCGCGGCGTCGAGCCAGCCCCGGGCCAGCACCGCGTGGTCGGTGACGTCGGTGACCTCCTCGGTGTCGCGGTAGCAGGCGTCGTCGGCTTCCGTGGACGCTCCCCAGCAGGACTCGGTGTCCAGCGTCCGCACCGCCCCGAACCAGCTCCGCTCGGCGGTGCCGTAGTCGACCAGACGAGCGGTCAGCTGGGTGGTCGGGCGGTCCACCCGGATGCGCAGGCGCACCGACGGGCTGCCGGAGATCCGCAGCGCGGTGTCCAGCCGACCGGAGAGGAAGACCAGCCGGCCGGCCGTCGCGGTGTGGGGCTCGGCGACCAGCATCTCCTCGGTCAGCCACTCGTCGACGTACGCCCGCTGCTGGCCGGGCCGCGCGCCGCGCCCGCCGAGGGTGCCGGTCACACCATCGCCGACGCCGAGCCGAACCCGTACGTCCCGGGTTCCGGGCGCCGGCCAGTCGCGTTGCGTCGTCCACCTGCCGGGCGCGGTCTCCAGGTCGACCCTCGGTTCGGCCATCACCCCGTTGGGCAACCCCTGCAACCAGTAGTCGAACCAGCGGTGCAGGGTCGCCACCCACTCGGCGCGTCGCACGTCGAACGGATCCTGGTGGCCGGCCTGCGAGAGCCACAGCTTGCGGGGTACGCCCCGCTCGGCCAACTCCTGCCACCAGCGGGCGAACTGGTTCGTGGTGACGTTCAGGTCGTTGAGGCCGTGCGCCACCAGGACGCTGGCCCGCACCCGGTCGGCCGACGGCCGGTAGTCGCGCTGTGCCCAGAACCCGTTGTAGTCGCCGGTCTGCTCGGCGCTGTCCGCCCGCAGCCGGGCGAGCATGCTCGCGCAGGCCTCTTCGGGGCGGCTGCTGACGTCCGAGTGCAGCCAGCCGGGATAGTCGGGCGACACCAGCGTCCCCTGGTAACGCATGTAGTCGTACCAGCTGGAGATGGCCGAGACCGGCACGATGGTGGCCAGGCCCGGCACGCCGGTGGCGGCGACCCCGTTCGCGACCGAGCCGTCCCAGGACTTGCCGATCATGCCGACCCGGCCGGTGCTCCAGCCGGCGTCGACCGGCCGCCCGTCGGCCGTGTACCCGCGCGCCCGACCGTTGAGCCAGTCCACCACCGCCCGGGCGCTGCCCACCTCCACCGGGCCGCCGACGTCCTGGCACCCGATCGAGCGCGCGGTGCCGGCCAGGTCCACCGCGACGAAGGCGTACCCGCGCGGTACGAAGTAGTTGTCGTAGAACAGCGGCACTTTCGTGATCACACCGGCCGCGTCGTACGCCTTGCGTTCGCCCTCGTTGCCCCGGCCGCAGCAGAGGTAGTAGGGCGACGCCTCCATGATGGCCGGTACCCGGACCCCTGCGGCGGCGGCCTCCCGGGGCCGGACGACGTCCACCGCGACCCGGTCGCGTACCCCGTCGCCGTCACTGTCGGTCCGGGTCTCGACCCAGACGCTCTCCCGGATCGCCTCGGCGTAGGAGTAGGCGGGGACCGTGCCGGTGCCGACGACGTGGGGTGGGGCCGGCCGGTGGCGGTCGGTCGGGTCGGCGGCCGCGGGAGCGGCGGTGAGCGCCGCGACCAGCAGGCCGGCCAGTGCGGCGGCGCTTTGGGCGCGGGTTCGGGCGGTCGGCATCGGTGTCCTCCCGGGGGTGCGACGCGTCCAGGACATTCCATCGCATCGATGCCTCTGTGCCCAGCGCCGACGTCAGATCCGTGCGCGGGGCAGCCAGCCCAGGAAGCGGTGTCGCGCGCTGGGCAGGGGCAGGGCCGGCAGATCCTGGGCGGCGGCGACGAGGCACGAGCCGAGGTAGACGGCGAGGGAGGCGCGCGCGCCGCCGAACTCGGCGAGCAGTTGGCTCTGCTTGGTCGCGCACGGCCACTCGCGGCCACACCCGGTGCAGGTCCAGCTCGGCGGGTTGGGCAGGTGCTCGGGCAGCTTGGCGCGCCGGTAGCGGCCCACGACGCTGTTGTCCGCGCGTACGTCGCGGCGTCGGGGTTCGGGCCCCTGGTTGCGGTGCGCGGGTGACCGAGGAGCGGGCAGGTAGCGCCGGACGGTGCCCAGCAGCGCCCCGACGCGGACCAGGGCGTCCGGCCCGACCTGGTGGGCCAGCAACGCCGTCAGCAGGTAGTGCCCCAGCAGGTCGAACGAGTCGCGGTTCAGCCGCAGGTCGCGGCAGAGGTCGACGAACTCGGGCGTGGTCAGCGGGACGCGGTCGTCGAGCGCGCGACGCAGCACCTCCCGCAGGGCGACGCCGAGGCTCATCAGCGCGTCGCCCTCACCCAGTCCCAGGCTGTCCTCGTCCGCCACCCGCGCCAACGCCTCGGCCACCGCCAGTCGTACGACGCGGTCCGGATCGATACTGTCCAACGACTCACCCCCGTTTGTCGGCCGGATCTCCGGCTCTGGTCCGGACGCCGGGGACGTCCGGCAGATCATGAACAAGATTTCGCTGCGACCGTCGGGGGCGACTAGGACAGCGGGCGCAGGATCGCCACGCGCGATAGCCGGAAAGCGAAGTCGGCTCGGCAATATCGCGGATCGACAGCGATGCGCGGGCCTGCTGTCGTATGGTGGAATTCCCATCAATGGATATGTGACTTAGAGGGAATTCTTCGCACGGCCCTCCGGACGCCACCACCGCCGAACCCGGTCGGCAACGCGCCGTCATCACCGGCGCGTGCGCCAGGCACGTCCCGACACACCGCCGGCACTGGCCCCCACCCGGCGGTCTCTTCCCCGGACGGAGTCAGCGGATGACGTCACCAGTGCAGACCCGAGGATTCGACAGTCACGACCCCGAGGCCATCCACCGCTTCCTGGCCCGCACCTACACCGCCGGCCTCCGCATCCGTGCCGGCGAGACGGGCTATCGCCTGGTCCACCGACGCGTCGACGCCGGGCCGTTCGCCCTCGCCACCACCGGCCAGAGCGCTCATCTCGACATCGAGGTGGACGACATCGACGGGCTGATCGTCTGTCGTTCCCGCAGCGCCCGGATCAGCCGCGTCGCCGAGGGGGTGCCCCACCGCCTGGGACCGGGTGACGTGTTCCTCACCAACCGACCGGGTGAGCCGTTCGCCCTGCGCTGGGAGCCCGGCGAGGTGGAACTCTGCGTCCTGGACCTCGGGGTGCTCACCCAGGTGGCCACCGCCGCGCCGGCCCGACGGCCCGGCCCGATCCGGTTCACCGACCTCGGCCGCGTCGACGCGGCCCTCGCCCGGCAGTGGCGGCGGACCACCAGGTACGTGCACGACGTCGTCCTGGACAACCCGATCACCAGCGCCCAGCCGCTGGTGATCGGCAGCGCCGCCCGGATGCTCGCCGCGGCGGCGCTCGCGATCTTTCCCAACACGGCGTTCACCGACGACACCGCCGGGGACCGCCAGGACGCCACTACCGCGACGGTGCGTCGCGCCGTCGCCTTCATGGAGGAGAACGCCGACCGGGACATCAGCGCCGCCGACATCGCCACCGCCGCCGCGGTCTCCCTGCGCGCGGTGCAGCTCGCGTTCCGCCGTCACCTCGGCACCACCCCGATGGCGTACCTGCGCCGGATCCGGCTCGACCGGGCGCACCACGACCTGATCCGGGCCGATCCCCGACAGGAGACCGTGTCGGCCATCGCCAGCCGCTGGGGGTTCGTCAGCCACAGCAGGTTCACCGCCCGGTACCACGCCAGCTACGGGGTGCCGCCCCGCGAGACGCTGCATGCCTGAGGTGGCCCGGGCGTACGCCTTGTGAGGCGTCGTGGCACCGACGACAATCGATGCCGTGCCGATCCGGCCGAGGACGACGCTCCCGCTGGCCGGCCTGCCGCTGGCGGGCCTGCTGCTGCTCGCCGCCTGCGGCACCTCGCCCGGGCCCACCGGCGACTCGACCGACGACACCCGATCGGCCTCCGCCGCGCCGGCCGCCTCCGCTGCCACCTCGTCCGCCGCCTCCCCCGCCACCTTCGACAAGGCGCTGCACGACGAATTGGTCGCGATGCTGGAGCGCGACCAGGCCGACCGTAACGGCACCCCGCAGACCGAGTCCGACCAGGCGCGCACCGTCCGCCTCAAGGAGATCATCCGTAACCACGGCTGGCCGACCTTCGCTCTCGTCGGCGAGGACGGCGGCAACGCCGCGTGGGCCATCGCCCAGCACTCCGACCTGGATCCCGCATTCCAGCAGGAGGCGTTGGAGCTGTTGCGCGCCGCCGTCGCCGCCCGCCAGGCGTCGCCGGGCAACCTCGCCTACCTGGAGGACCGGGTCGCGGCGGGCAAGGGCGAACCCCAGGTGTACGGGACACAGATCCGCTGCGGGCCGGACGGTCCGGTCCCGGCGACCCCGATCCGGGACGAGGCGGGCGTCGAGGGGCGCCGCGCCGAGGCCGGCCTGCCCACCCTCGCGAGCTACCTCGCCGAGATGACGACGATCTGCGCCCAGAACGGCGGCTAGGGCCGCTCGACGGCCCGTTCCTGGGTGCGCTCGCGGGCGGCCCGCACCTCGGGCACCGAGGCTTCCAGCAGGTCGGCGAGGCCACGGAGCTGCTCGGCGACCCGGGCGCCGAGCGGGGTGAGCGTGTACTCGACGCGCGGCGGGATCGCGGTGAGCACCTCGCGGGTCAGCATCCCGTCGCGTTCCAGCGTCTGCAGGGTCTGCGAGAGCATCCGCTCACTGACCCCCTCGACGCGCCGCCGCAGGGCGTTGAAGCGGTAGCTGCCCTCGCCGAGCGCCAGCAGGGCGAGCGAGGCCCACTTCGAGGTGACGTCCTCGAAGGCGGCACGGGACGTGCAGCTGCGCGCGAAGACATCGCTGACGAATTCCTGGGTAGGCCCCGCCGGGTCCCGGGCCGGCATGTCGGTCACGTCACCAGGGTACCCGATACTTACTGAGAAGCCGGTGCTATAGATTCGTAAGTGCTTACTAGTAGTCACCGCACATCGGAGGTCCCCATGCCCACCTACGCCGTCACCGGCGCCACCGGCCGCCTCGGCCGGCTGGTGATCGCGCACCTGCTCGACGCCGGTGTGCCCGCCGCCGAGATCGCCGCCGTCGTGCGCAGCCCGCAGAAGGCCGCCGACCTGGCCGCGCGCGGCGTCGAGATCCGTCAGGCCGACTACGACGACCCGTCGACGCTGCCCGGCGCCGTGGCCGGCGTACGCCGCCTGTTGCTCATCTCCGGGGACACCCCCGGGCAGCGGGTCCCCCAGCACACCGCGGTCATCGAGGCCGCTCGGCTCGCCGGGGTCGAGCGCGTGGTCTACACCAGCATCCTGAAGGCCGACACGACCACGAACCCGCTCGCTTCCGAGCACAAGGCCACCGAGGAGGTGCTGGCCGCGTCCGGGCTGTCGTACACGGTGCTGCGCAACGGCTGGTACACCGAGAACTACACCGATCAGCTCCCGCAGTACCTGAGCAGCGGCACCATCCTCGGCGCCACCGGCGGAAGCAAGGTCTCCGCCGCACCCCGGACCGACTACGCGGCCGCCGCGGCGGCGGCGCTGACCCGGGACGAGGACGGCAACGCCGTCTACGAGCTGGGCGGCACCGCGTTCACCTTCGACGAGCTGGCCGACGCCGTCACCGAGGTCACCGGCACCACCGTCGTGCACCGGGACATGTCGACCGCCGACCTGGCCTCCGCGCTGCAGAACGTCGGGCTCGACGCCGGCACCGCCGGGTTCGTGGCCGCCCTCGACCACTCGATCGCCATCGGCGAACTGGCCACCGAGAGCGACGACCTCGGCCGGTTGATCGGCCGGCCCCCGACCGGGCTGCGCGACGCCGTCCGCGCCGCGCGCGCCTGACCGGCCGAGGCCGGTCCGGGTCTCGTGGTGACGGCGGGCGACGGGGGCGCACCCACCGTCGCCCGCCCGGTCAGCCGGGGGTCAGCAGGCCGGTCAGCAGGCTGCGCAGCGTCCGCCCGAAGAGGTCCGTCGGTGGCGTCGGCGGCCCGACCCGGCCGAGGGCCGCGACGAGATGGGGGTACGCCCCGAGGTCGACGCCCGCGAAACTCGGTGACCCGGCCGCGGCCTCGCTGCGGGCGAACAGGCTCACCACGCCGGTCAGCACGGCGATCGCCTCGAACTTCGCGGTGACGGGACAGCGTACGGGCGCCAGGATCCGGAGGCAGTTGTCGAACCAGGCCAGGCTCTCCGGGCCGACGCCCGACGGCCGTTGGATCACGTCCACCAGCCACGGGTGGGCGCGGAACAGGGCCAACTGCTGCCGGGCCACCAGCAGCATCTCGTCCCGCCAGTCGTCCTGCTCCGGCGGGTACGGCCGCAACTCCCCCACCACCCGGTCGGTCATCAGGTCGAGCAGGTCGTCCCGGGACGACAGATATCGGTAGAGCGATCCGGCGGCGGTGCCGAGCGCGCCCGCGACGGCCCGCATCGAGACCGCGCCCAGCCCCTCGGTGTCGGCCAGGCTGATCGCCGCCGCGACGATCGCCTCCCGGCTGTGCGTCGGCGCGGGGCCACGGGTTCCCCGTTCGGGTCTGGCCCAGATCGGCTGCCGACCGGCCGCGCGGTCGCCCGGCCTCCCCGCTGCGTCGGTCACCGATCCACTCTAGGGCCTGCCACGGGGTTCGCCGCTCAGGTGCCGCGCGGCCCGGCACTCCTTACCCGAAAGGCACTAGGCTGGTCGCCATGCTTCCGTGCCGCCACGACGACCGGAGGTGGGCCCGCGCGGCGACCTCGGCACCGACCGACGGATCGACCGCCCGGTGAGCGGACCGTCCGCTCCCGCACAACGAGGTGACCGGGCACGCACCGGCGGTCGCCGGCCCCCGGTGACCGACGCCTGCGCTCGGCTCGCCCGCTCGCGGCCGTTCGAGATCGGCATCGTCGTCGTCATCCTCGCCAACGGGATCGTCCTCGGTGTGGAGACGTACGAGGGACTGTTCCCCGGGACCGGCGCGCTGCACGCGCTGGAACTGTTCTTCCGCGCCGTCTTCACCGTCGAGATCCTCATCCGGTTGGCCGCGTACGGCCGGCGTCCACAGGACTTCTTCCGGCACGGCTGGAACGTCTTCGACTTCGTCGTGATCGCCGCCATCTTCGTACCGGGCCTGCACGGCGACGCGGCGCTGCTGCGGGTGGTGCGGGTCGCCCGGATGGTCCGGCTGGTGCGGTTCTCGCCCGGCCTGCGGACCATCGTCTCCGCGCTGTGGCGCAGCCTGCCCGGCGTCACCGGCTTCCTCGCGCTGGCCGTGGTGACGCTCTACGTGTACGGGATGGCCGGCTGGCTGATCTTCGGCGACCGGTACCCCGACGAGTACGGGGACATCGGCCGGTCGCTGCTCACACTGTTCGTGCTGCTGTCGCTGGAGACGCTGCCGGACCTGATCGAGCAGGGTCTGGCCATCTCGCCGTGGACGTTGCTCTACTACGTCAGCTACGTGGTGATCACCGTCAACCTGCTGCTCAACATCCTCATCGCGGTCATCGTCAACTCCATGGAGGAGGCCCGCCGCCTGGAGATGACCGAGCGGTTGGCCCCCGGCTACGACGAGGACGGCGACGGCGTACCCGACGAGGTGGACCGCATCGCGCTCACCCAGCGGCTGGACGACCTGCGGGCGGTCATCGGCGAGTTGGAGCGGGAGTTGCGGATCGACCGGGACGACACCCACGGCCGACCGCACCGCGTGCAGGCCCGCTCCGAACGATGACCCGCGCCCGTCCGCACGGGTAGCGTGGAACCGCCATGGACACCGAGCACACCGCGATCCGTGCGGACCTGCTGCGCCGGCGCGCCGAGACCACCGCCGAGATCACCGCGCTCGAAGCCGACCTGCGGAGCCTGTTCGAGGCGTCCCGGTCGTCGAACGCCGACGACGAACACGACCCCGAGGGCAGCACCATCGCGTTCGAGCGCGCACAACTCAGCGCCGTCCTGGACGCGGCACGTCGACGCCTCGCCGAACTGGACGAGGCCCTGAACCGGGTCGCGGCGGGCGGTTACGGCGTCTGCGAACGGTGCTCCCGTCCGATCCCCGCCGAGCGTCTCGCCGCCCGCCCGTCGGCGCGTACCTGCGTCGCCTGCGCCAGCCGCCGATGACGGTGGCGGCGCCCGCGGGCCGGCTGGCCGGCGGACGCCGCGCGGTCGGTGCCGGGCGGGCCGCCGGGACGGCTCCCGGTCAGCCGACGGTGGGACTGCGTCGTTCCAACAGGACGACGTCCCGCCAGCGGTCGTGGTGGCGGCCGATCCGCTCGCGCACGCCGATGGCACGGAACCCGGCCCGCCGGTGCAGGGCCAGGCTGGCGGTGTTCTCGGGGAAGATGCCGGACTGGATCGTCCAGATGCCGGCGGCCTCGGTCGAGGTGATCAGCGCGTCGAGCAACAGCCGACCGACGCCACGACCCTGAGCCGCCGGGTCGACGTAGACGGAGTGCTCGACGACGCCGGCGTAGACCGGGCGGGTCGACGTCGGGGTGACGGCGACCCAACCGAGCACGAGGCCGTCGGCGACGGCCACGAACCGGTGCGCGGCGAGACGGCTGGCGTCGAACGCCGCCCAGGTCGGTGCGGTGACCTCGAAGCTGGCGTCCCCGCCGTCGAGGCCGAGCTGGTAGATCGCCAGGACGCGGTCGGCGTCGCCGGGGTTCATCGGTCGCAGGGTCATCTCGGCCACGGTGGGGCTCCGATCTGTGCGTGGGACACGTTGCCTCGACGGTGTCGCGGGTCTGTCGTCTCAGACAGTTGTACCGTGCGGGGACACCGGCTCCGCGCCGCGCTCACCGACGTCCCGCACGTCCGGCGTCCGCTCGCCGAAAGATGTGATGTATCGATTCGACGGCGCCGGCCCGCCCGGTCGGCTCGTTGAGCGGCGAATGCGAACGTCGAACCTTCCCCGCAACTCGCAGGTTCCCTTACCACAACCCGGCCGCAACGGCGTGAGCCGTCGTGAGCGACCATCGTCGTCCACTGCGGAGAGCGCGACCAAACGTTAGACGTCTATGCGTATCGGCCCGATGGCGTCGTTGACGCGGCCAAACCGCCCTCCGTATACTCCAAATGATCATCTGATCTTTAGCCGAGCCGGGCGAGGAGCGCATGCCGCAGATCACTGGCGTCACCGTCGAGGACGTCCGCTTTCCCACCTCGCTGACCGCTGACGGGTCCGACGCCATGAACAAGGACGGCGACTACTCGGCGGCCTACGTCATCCTGCACACCGACGGCGTCGACAGCGCCGGCGTGCCGCTGGCGGGTCACGGCCTCACCTTCACCATCGGTCGGGGCAACGACATCGTCGTGGCGGCGGCGGCACACCAGGCCCATCGCCTGGTGGGCCTGGACGTGGCCACGATGGCCGCCGACATGGGCGCGGTCTACCGCCTGCTCACCTCCGACACCCAACTGCGCTGGCTCGGCCCGGAGAAGGGCGTCGTCCACCTGTCCCTGGCGGCCGTGCTGAACGCGGCCTGGGATCTGGTCGCGCGACTGGCCGACAAGCCGCTGTGGCGGCTGCTCACCGACATGTCCCCCGAACAACTCGTCGACATCGCGGACCTGCGCTACCTGTCCGACGCGCTGACCCGGGACGAGGCGCTGGCCATCCTGCGGGCCCAGCAGAGCACCAAGGCCGACCGTCTGGCCGAGCTCGCGCGCACCGGCTACCCGGCGTACACCACCTCGGCGGGCTGGCTCGGGTACGGCGACGAGAAGCTGCGCCGACTGTGCCAGGAGGCCGTCGACTCCGGCTACGGTTACGTCAAGCTCAAGGTGGGCGCCGACCTCGACGACGATATCCGCCGGTGCACCATCGCCCGCGAGATCCTCGGTCCGGACCGCAACCTGATGCTCGACGCCAACCAGGTGTGGGACGTCGACCAGGCCATCGAGTGGGTCAACGCGCTGGCCCGCTTCACACCACTGTGGATCGAGGAGCCGACGAGCCCGGACGACATCCTGGGCCACGCGGCCGTGCGCCGCGCGGTGGCTCCCGTCGGCGTCGCCACCGGCGAGCACTGCCATAACCGGGTGATGTTCAAGCAGTTGTTCCAGGCCGAGGCCATCGACTTCTGCCAGTTGGACACCGGCCGGCTGGCCAGCATCAACGAGATCGTCGCGGTGCTGCTGCTCGCCGCGAAGTTCGGCGTTCCGGTGTGCCCGCACGCCGGCGGAGTCGGGCTCTGCGAGATGGTCCAGCACGTGTCGGTGCTCGACTACGTCGCGGTCTCCGGCGATCTCACCGGCCGGGTCACCGAGTTCGTCGACCACCTGCACGAGCACTTCACCGACCCGTGTGTCATCCGGGACACCGGTTGGGGCAGCGGGTACGTCCTGCCCGACACGCCCGGCTACTCCACCCGTATGCACCCCGAGTCGATCGAACGGTACCGGTTCCCGGACGGGCGCTACTGGGCCTCGACCGAGGCGGCTACCGTGTCATCTCCGGAGCCGTACGTGATCGCGGGTGGAACGGCCACCCCCGCCGGCCGCTAGGAGGTGTCATGTCCCGCACCGACGAGGTGGTGAACGGCATCAAGCGGATGATCCTCGAAGGGACCTTCAAACCCGGGGATCGGCTGCCCATCGAGAAGGACCTCGCCGAGTCCCTCGGCGTCTCACGGGGCTCGCTGCGCGAGGGCATGTCGGCGCTGTCGATCCTCGGCATCGTCAACATCCGCCAGGGTGACGGCACGTACGTCACGAACCTCGACGCGCCCCAACTGCTGGCCCCGATGGGCTTCGTGGTCGACTTTCAGGGGCAGGGCGACGGTCGGCACATCCACACCGTCCGCCGCCTGCTCGAGTGCGAGGCCGCCCGGTTGGCCGCGACCAGGATCACCGACGAGGCTCTCGCTCAGGCCGGGGAACTGCTCGACGAGGCGGCGCGGATCGCCGGCCGGTCGCCGCAGGACCACGAACGCATCATGGAAATCGACATCGCGTTCCACCGGATCATCGCCGCGCACGCCGACAACCCGGTGCTCATCGGCTTGATCGAGGCGTTCGCCGGGCGCACCCTGCGCGGACGGCTCTGGCGGAGCCTGCACGAGGAGGGCGCCGACCGGCGTACCCACGACGAGCACGTGGCGATCCTCAAGGCCCTCCGGGCGCGCGACCCGGAGCGGGCCCGCACCCGGATGGCCAACCACCTCATCGGTGTCGAGGAATCGCTCCAGGGGCTGCCCGACGAGGGCTGAACGACGCACGCGGGTGACCGCCCGCCCGTGCCGCGCGTCGGTCGGACCGCTGCCGGTCCACCTGGCGCGCTCACGGGCGGGCGATCCCCGTCACCGCTCGTCCCGCTCCGCGGCCATGCTCCCGGTCATTGCCGCGACCAGATCGTCGGTGGTGACCTCGTCGGCGCGCAGCCGAGCCGCCCGCCGGCCGAGACGTAGCACCTCCACCCGGTCGGCGATCTCCAACACCTGCGGCATGTTGTGGCTCACCAGCACCACCGACATGCCCGCCTCGCGAGCCCGCCGGACGACGTCGAGCACCCGCTCGGTCTGCACGACGCCCAGCGCGGCGGTGGGCTCGTCGAGGATGACCACGTTCGTCGCCCAGATGATCGCCCGGGCCACGGCGACGCACTGCCGCTGCCCGCCGGACAGCATCGCGATCGGCGTGGTGACCCGGGGAATCCGTACACCCAGCTCGTCGAGGGCCGCAGCGGCACCCTGCCGCATGGCCCGCTTGTCCAGCAGCCCCAGCCGACCGAGCAGCCCGGTGCGCAGGATCTCCCGCCCGAGGTAGAGGTTGGCGGCGACGCTGAGGTCGTCGGCGACCGCGAGATCCTGGTAGACGGTCTCCACCCCCGCGCGCCGGGCGTCCACCGGAGTCGCGAAGTGGACCGGGCGTCCACCGACCCGGATCTCTCCCTCGTCCGGCGCGTGTACGCCGGACAGCGTCTTGACCAGCGTGCTCTTGCCGGCACCGTTGTCGCCGATGAGCGCGACGACCTCGCCCCGGTGGACGGTGAAGTCGGCGCCGCGCAGCGCTTCGACGTGGCCGAACCGCTTCACGATCCCGCGGGCTTCCAGAACCGGCGGCTCCTCGGGAGACCGCTGCTGGTCGCTGTCGGCCGTCGGCGCGGAGGTCGTCGCCATCACTGCACCGGGGGGTTGGCGCAGCTCGGCTCGAGAACCGCCTTGATCTCCGCCGAGTCGATGTTCTTCTTGGTGACGAAGGTGACCCCGGTGTCCGCCGACGCCAGCGGCGCCTTGTCCCGCAGGTGCTTGACCATCTTGTCGACGCCGAAGTAGCCCATCTTGAAGGGGTTCTGCACGACCAACGCCGAGATCTGGCCGTTGCGCAGCCCGGCGATCTCGTCGGGGGCGGCGTCCCAGCCGATGATGACCACCTTGCCGGACTTGCCCGCCGCCTGGATCGCCTGCGCCGCGCCGAGCACGCTCGGCTCGTTGGCCGCGAAGATGCCGGCGAGGTTGGGGTTCGCGGTGAGGATGTTCTCGGTGACCCGCCGTGCCTCGTTCACGTCGCTGCGGCTGGGCTGCTGGCCGACCAGCTTGAGGTTGGGGAACTGCTTCAGGCCCTCCTTGAAGCCGTCGACCCGCTCGGTGTTGGTCTGCGAGCCGGGCTGGAACTCCACCAGCGCCACGTCGTGGTTGCCGGGGCCCAGCTCGGTGGCGAGCAGCTTCGCCGCCTCGACGGCCGACGCCTTGTTGTCGGTGGCGAAGAGCGGCACGCTCGACGGCTGCGGGCTGGTGCCGGAGTCGATCATCGCGACCGGGATGTTCGCGCCGATCGCCTGGTCGGTCGCCGGCGCCAACGCGCGGGAGTCGGTGGCCGCGTAGACGATCCCGTCGACCTTCTTGGTGACGAAGTTCTGGATCAGGTTGACCTGACCTTCGACGTCGGTCTCGGTGGTCACCCCGTCCCACTGGACGGTGACGTTGCCGGCGCGCTGCGCGGCGCACTCGGCGCCCGCCTTCACGGTGTTCCAGTAGTCGGCGCCGACGGCCTTGGGCACGACGGCGAGCTTCAGCGGTCCGGACGCGTCCTTGGTCGCGCCGTCGCCTCCGTCGCGGACCTCGACTCCACCGCAGGCGCTGAGCAGAGCGGTCGCCGCGGCGGCGGCGAGGATGGCCTGCGCGCGCAGGAGTCGACCTCGTGGACGTCGGCTGGTGGTGGTGTGTGCCATGGTGTTCGTCCTTCCTCAGGTGAGTTCAGGGAACGGCAGGTCAGCCCCGTGACTCCAGCCGCCGACGGCGGTACTGGTCGAAGTAGACGGCAGCCCAGATGATCAGGCCGACGATCACCTGCTGGTAGTGGATGCTGATGTCGAGCAGGACGGCGCCGTTGCGGACCAGCGCGATGAGGAAGGCGCCGATAATGGTCCCGACGATCCGGCCCTGCCCGCCGAACAGGCTGGCGCCGCCGATGACCGCGGCGGCGATGACGTCGAGCTCCAGCGAGATGCCGTAGTTCGGCTGACCGGAGTTGACCCGGGAGGCGGCGATCATGCCGCCGAGGCCGACCAGGACGCCTGCCAGGACGTACACGTAGGTCAGGTGACGGCCCACCGCGATGCCGGAGCGGCGCGCGGCCTCCAGGTTGGAGCCCATCGCGTAGGTGTACTGCCCGAACCAGGTCTGCGAGAGCAGGAAGGCGACCCCGACGGCGACCACGGCGGTGATCACGACGGCGAAGGGAATGCCGATGATCTCCCCGTTGCCGAGGAGCTGGAACGACTTGGGCAGCCCGTAGACGCCGACCGCGCCGGTGATGATGAAGACCAGCCCTCGGCCGACCGACATCGTGCCCAGCGTCGCGATGAACGGGGGGATCCGGGCGACGGTGACCAGCAACCCGTTCAGCAGTCCCGCCAGGGCGCCGACGCCGATCGCGACGGCCGTCGCCGCGAGGAGCGGAAAGCCCAGATCCCGGACGACCATCGCGCCCGCCACGCCGGCGAGCGCGGCGACCGAGCCGACCGAGAGGTCGATCCCCTTGGTGATGATCACCATCGTCTGCGCGGCGGCGATGATGGCGATCACCGCGGTCTGCGCGCCGATGTTGAACAGGTTGTCCGCGGTCAGGAAGTAGGGGCTGGCGAAGCTCAGCGCGATGAACAGGACGATGAGCGCGGTCGCGGCGGTGAACTCGGACAGCGCGTGGGAGATGCGCTCGCGCAGCCAGTCGTTGAGCGCTCCGCCCTGGGCCTGCCCGGTCGCCTCGGCGGCACTCATCGGACGGCCCGGCTCTCGTCCACTGTGTTCTCTGGTCGGCGCGCGCCCCCGCCGGTGATCGACGCTGTCCTTCGCAACCGGACCTCCCCAGGAAGTCACGCACGGGTCACACCCGCAGCGCTCGCACGATAGATCAGATGTTTCCGGTGATCAGGCGTTACCTTGCCATGGTCACACTCGTGTTGCCAAGGTCTTACCGGCATGTTGTGGCATCGTTATGCGCGTCGCGGAAACGATACGTCGGACCAAAACTCGTTGCCTCTGACCGGGTGCTGGTGAGCGTCGTGTCCGGACGCACTGGTAGCGGTAACGTCCAACCTCGACGGTGCGGACATCGTCATCGAAGGGGCTCGCTGGCCGGCACCCGCTCGCCTTGAGCATGTTATCGATAACATGCTATGTTCCGCCAAGGAGTCGAGGGCACGTCCCTCCGTTCGGAAT
This sequence comes from Micromonospora sp. bgisy143, assembly GCF_057708145.1. Classification (NCBI taxonomy): domain Bacteria; kingdom Bacillati; phylum Actinomycetota; class Actinomycetes; order Micromonosporales; family Micromonosporaceae; genus Micromonospora; species Micromonospora sp. bgisy143. Next base: position 868 of record NZ_JBYIRN010000027.1, on the reverse strand, counting down.
CATCGGCACCTCGAAGGGCATCGGGTCCCCTGACCCGGTCGACGGCCGGTGACCTGTCCGAGCCACACCTGTCCGGCGTACGCCGTGTTTCCGCGACCGCGCACGCGGTCGCCCTTCGTGACGTCCGCCCCGCAGGCATCGCCGATGTCGACCGCCGGACCGCTCCGGGCACCGCCGAATCCCGCCCCGAACGGGTCCCCCGGGCAGCCCACCACCTTTCGGGCAGCCCCGACCTCGACTCCGCCGCCACCATTTGTCGAAAGGCAGGACCATGGACAAGATCCCCGACGAACGCGCACCGCGACCCCGGTTCCGGGGCCGTCGGGTGCTGGTGCCGCTCGCGGCCACCCTCGCGGCGGTCGCCGCGACGGTGGCGGTGACCTCCACCGCCAACGCCGGCACCACGCTGGGCGCCTCGGCGGCCGAGAAGGGCCGCTACTACGGCGCCGCGGTACCCGCCTTCAAGCTGTCCGACAGCCAGTTCGCGGGCATCGTGAACCGGGAGTTCAACCAGCTCACTCCCGAGAACGAGATGAAGTGGGACGCCACCGAGCCCCAGCAGGGTCGGTTCAACTACAGCGGCGGCGACCAGATCGTCGCGCACGCGCAGTCGCACGGCATGATCGTGCGGGGCCACACGCTGCTCTGGTACCAGCAGCAGCCGGGCTGGGCGCAGGGCATGTCCGGCACCGCGCTGCGCAACGCCGCCATCAACCACGTCACCCAGGTCGCCACCCACTACCGGGGCAAGATCTACGCCTGGGACGTGGTGAACGAGGCGTTCGCCGACGGCGGCAGCGGCGGCCGACGCGACTCGAACCTGCAGCGCACCGGCAACGACTGGATCGAAGCGGCGTTCCGCGCCGCC
>NZ_JBYIRN010000026.1:0-94841 GCF_057708145.1 Micromonospora sp. bgisy143 | reverse complement strand
CCCCCCCCCCCCCCCCCCCCCCCCCCCCCCCCCCCCGGCCGGTAGAGCGGTGGACTGCTCAGCAGTCGTAGTACATGGCGAACTCGTGCGGGGTCGGGCGCAGACGCACCGGGTCGACCTCGTTGGCGCGCTTCCAGTCGATCCAGGTGGAGATCAGGTCCGGCGTGAAGACGCCGCCGTCGAGCAGGTAGTCGTGGTCGGCCTCGAGCGAGTCGAGCACGGCCGGCAGCGAGCCCGGAACCTGCTTGACGTCGCCCCACTCCTCCGGCGGGAGGTCGTAGAGGTCCTTGTCGATCGGCGTCGGCGGCTCGATCTTGCTCTTGATGCCGTCCAGGCCGGCCATCATCATGGCCGAGAAGGCCAGGTAGACGTTGGCCGACGGGTCCGGCACCCGGAACTCGACGCGCTTGGCCTTCGGGTTGCTGCCGGTCACCGGGATCCGGGTGCAGGCCGAGCGGTTGCGCTGCGAGTAGACCAGGTTGACCGGCGCCTCGAAGCCCGGCACCAGCCGGCGGTACGAGTTGACCGTCGGGTTGGTGAAGGCCAGCAGCGACGGGGCGTGGTGCAGCAGACCGCCGATGTACCAGCGGGCGGTGTCGGACAGGCCGGCGTAGCCGGTCTCGTCGTAGAACAGCGGCTCACCGTTGAGCCAGAGGCTCTGGTGGGTGTGCATGCCGGAGCCGTTGTCGCCGAAGAGCGGCTTGGGCATGAACGTGGCCGTCTTGCCGTTCGCCCAGGCCTCGTTCTTCACGATGTACTTGAAGAGCTGGAGCTGGTCACCGGCGTGCAGCAGGGTGGAGAACTTGTAGTTGATCTCGGCCTGCCCGGCGGTGCCGACCTCGTGGTGCGAGCGCTCCACGGTGAAGCCGGTGTCGACGAGCCGGCGCACGATCGAGTCGCGCAGGTCGGCGTAGTGGTCGACCGGCGGTACGGGGAAGTAGCCGCCCTTGTAGGCGGTCTTGTAACCCCGGTTGCCGCCCTCCTCCTCGCGCCCGGTGTTCCAGGCGCCCTCGATCGAGTCGATGTAGTAGAACGACTGGTTCGCCGAGGTCTCGTGGCGGATCGAGTCGAAGATGTAGAACTCCGCCTCGGCGCCGAAGTACGCGGTGTCGGCGATGCCGCTCGCCGCCAGGTACGCCTCGGCCTTCTTCGCGACGTTGCGCGGGTCGCGGCTGTAGGCCTCGCGGGTGAACGGGTCGTGGATGAAGAAGTTCAGCGCGAGGGTCTTCTGCGCGCGGAACGGGTCGATGAACGCGGTGGCGACATCCGGGAGCAGGAGCATGTCCGACTCGTGGATCGCCTGGAAACCGCGGATCGACGAACCGTCGAACGCGAGGCCGTCGGTGAAGAGGTCGTCGTTGACGGACTCGACCGGCAGGTTGAAGTGCTGCATCACGCCGGGCAGGTCACAGAAACGAACGTCGACGAACTTCACGTCCTCGTTCTTGAGGTATCGCAGCAGTTCCTCGGGATTGGCGAACACACATCCTCCTGGCACGTCCACGGGTGGCTAGCGTCCTGGCGACGCTATGGCCGGGGAGTTGCCCGGCCATGTCTTCAGTGTTTCTGCCGTGTTACGTCCCTCGCGGAGCGTCAGGGACGCTCCTGTCCACGCACTCAGCCTGCGCGAACGTCGTACCGGCTGTGCCAGTGTAATGACACATGAGGTGATTGGCCCGAATCGGCACGCAGCGGTGATGGGACCCCGCCGGCCTCGATCCGGACGCGGATACCCTTGATCGCTGTGACCAATCCGCACGTCCCGGCCGCGCCGGCCACCGACCCGACCTTCACCCCGCCCAGCCCGGGCCGGCGCTTCGGCGCGCTGATCATCGACTGGGTGCTCTGCCTGCTGGTGGCCAACATCTTCGCCGATCCGGTACGCGACGGCTGGGCGCCGGTGCTCGTGCTGATCCTGGAGTACGGCCTCTTCCTCGGCCTGTTCGCCCAGACGCCCGGCATGTACATCACCAAGGTCCGCTGCGTGAACTGGCACGACGGGGGCCGGATCGGCGTTCCCCGCGCGTTGGCCCGGGGTGTGCTGCTGGCACTCGTCGTCCCCGCGCTGATCATGGACCAGCACCGCCGGGGCGTGCATGACCGCCTCGTCGATTCGGTCATCGTCGACGCCCCCCGCGCCTGACCACCAAACCCCCGCCCCCACGGCCCGACCCGCCCGGCCCGGCAAGATCCTCGCAACTTCGGGGAAGTTGCTGTCTCCCGCGCGGCGGATGCAGCAACATCGGTGAAGTTGTGAGGATCTTGCGCGAGGGCGTGAGGATCTCGGGGCGCGGGGCGCGGGGCGCGTACACGCAGAAGAGCCGGACCCCGGCGGGTCCGGCTCTTCTGCGTATCGCGTCAGCGTCGGGGCTGGCGGGCGCCGCCCGGCGGGCGCATGTTCTTCGGGATCGCGCCCTTGGGCATCTGCGGACGGGCGGTGAGCGCCTTGAGACGCTTGTCCAGCGCGTTGACGTCCTTGCCACTGAGGGCGCGGGGCAGCCGCAGCAGCGTCGTGCGCAGCTTGCGGATCGGCAGTTCGCCCTCCTGCTGGCCGATCACGTAGTCGTGCAGCGGGGCGGAGCCGATGACCTTGGCCAGTCGACGCTTCTCCTGCCCGAGCAGGCCGCGTACGCGCTGGGGGTTGCCCTCGGCCAGCAGGATCACGCCCGGCCGGCCGATCACCAGGTGGACCATGTCCATCTGGGTGGTGGAGCTGACGGCCGGCGTGACCCGCCAGTCGCCACGCATGTTGTCCATGATCTGCGCCGCCGCGCCGGGCTGCCCCTCGGCGGCGTTCATCATCGCCGCATTGGACCGCAGGTTCAGCACGATCAGCACCGCGAGCAGGGCGAACAGGATGCCCAGCGGCAGCCAGATCCAGCTCCAGAGGATCACCGCGACCACGGTGAGCGCGAGCGGGATGAGCACCGCCGCGGCGACCAGCGGCGCGAACCACCGGTCCTGCTTGGCGGTGAACTGGAACACCATCCCGATCTGCTTCAGCCGTTGGCCGAACGAGACCTTCTCCTGGGGCTTTGCCATGCCGGAGAGTCTAGTGGTCCCCGCCGCTCGAGTTGATCCGCGTCCGGGTGCCGCCGGGGCTGAGTACCTTACGTCGGCTCACCCGCCCGGACCGGGCGGGTAAGGAGGGCACGGCTGGGGAAGATGAGGCGTCGTGCCCATGCCCGGGCGGGGCCTTCGCGCGAAGAGTTGTCGGCAGCGAACGACGACGCGACGAAGGAGCCTGACATGTTCGGCAACGACGTGGACTTCCTACTCTCCCTACACCGTACCCATGCCGCTGAGCTGCGGGCCGAGGCCGCGGCGGAGCGCCTGGCCCGGGCGGTGCCACGCCGTGCCGGCCGTACCTGGTTGGGCCGCCGCCAGCCGGTCCGCCACACGGGGGACGACCGTCGGTGAGCGCGACCGCGCCACCCGACACGGTCGAACGGCCCGTCCCGTCGCCAAACGGGGGCGGCGGGGCGGGGCCGCGACCGCCGGCCGGGCCGCCGTGGCGCGGGCCGGTCGGCGGGGACGGTGTGTCGTCCGGTCATGGCATGCTCGGTGCCGTGACCGTACGTGCCGCCAGTTCCGTCCTCGTCGGCCGCCACCGCGAGCTCGTGACGCTGCACGACGCGTTGAGCCGGGCCGGCCGGGGCGAGCCGGCCACTGTGCTGGTCGGTGGCGAGGCGGGGGTGGGCAAGACCCGGCTGCTGGAGGACTTCGCGGCCGGGGCCACCGGCGCCGGTGCCCGGGTGCTGGTCGGCCAGTGCCTGGAGCTGGGCGAGTCGGGTCTGCCGTTCGCCCCGTTCGCGGCAGCCCTGCGCGCGGTGCTGCGGGCCGACGGTCCGGAGGTCTTCGCCGGCTACGAGGCGGAGTTCGCCCGCCTGCTGCCCGAGCTGGGCCGGACGCCGACGGCGTCGACCACGTCGGGCGCGGGACCGTTGACGGACGCCCCGCGCGGCTACCTGTTCGATCTGGTCGCGGAGCTGTTCCAGCGGCTCGCCGACGCCCGCCCGCTGCTGCTGGTGATCGAGGACCTGCACTGGGCGGACCGGTCCACCCGGGATCTGATCGGTTTCCTGGTCCGGGCCGCACGGCCGGGTCGGCTGCTGCTGGTCTGCACCTACCGCACGGACGAGTTGCAGCGCGGTCACCCGCTACGCCCGTTCCTCGCCGAGTTGGACCGGGCCCGTGGGGTCGAGCGGGTGGAGCTGGGCCGGCTGGACCGCGACGGCACCGGCGCGATCCTCGCCGACCTGCTGGGCGGCGAACCGTCGCCGCGTGCCGTCGACGACATCCACGACCGTACGCAGGGCAATCCGTTCTTCATCGAGGAGTTGGCGGCCGCAGGCGATCCGCTCGGCTGCGTGGCGCTGCCCGAGACGTTGCGGGACCTGCTGTTGGCCCGGGTGGACCGGTTGCCCGAGTCGGCCCAGCGGGTGCTGCGGATCGCCGCGGCCGGCGGTACCCGCTTCGCCCACGACCTGCTCGCCGAGGTCGCCGGGATGCCCGAGGCCGAGTTGGAGGACGCGTTGCGCGCCGCCGTGGCGGCCCAGCTGGTGGTGGCCGACCCGGACGGCGACTACGAGTTCCGGCACGCTCTGGTGCGCGAGGCCGTGCACGACGAGTTGCTGCCCGGTGAGCACGCCCGGCTGCACGCCCGGTTCGCCGCCGCCATCGAGGCCCAGCCCCACCTGGTCGTCGCCGGTCGCGCCCCGGCCGAGATCGCCCACCACTGGTACGCCGCGCACGACCACCCCCGCGCCCTGGTCGCCGCGCGGGTCGCGGCCTGCGCGGCCGCCGACCGGTACGCCTACGCGGAGCAGCGTCGGCTGCTGGAGCGGGCGTTGGAGCTGTGGGAGTTGGTGCCGGACGCGGCCGACCTGCTCGGCATGGACCATCTGGCCCTGCTGGAGGAGACCCTGGACGCGGCGGTGACGGCCGGCGACTTCAGTCGGGCGATCACGTTGACCCGCGCCGGACTGGCCGAGGTGGACGCCGACTCGGCACCGCTGCGTGCCGCCCGCCTGTTCGACCAGCGGGGTCGACTGATGGCCCTGCTCGGCAAGAGCGACGGCCGGCGGGAGTTGGACGAGGCGTACCGGCTGGCGTCCGCAAGCCCGCGCGGCGTGGAGCGGGTCCGGCTGCTCGCCGACATCGCCACCCACCTTGTCAAGATCGATCGGGAGAAGGCGGCCCAGGTGGCCGCCGAGGCGACCGTGGACGCCGAGGCGATCGGCGAGGAGCTGATCCTGCTGCCGACGCGGATCGCGCTGCTGTGCCACCAGGAGTGGCAGGAGCACGGACTGGACGAACTCGACCGGGCCGAGGCCGTCGCCCGTGCCGCCGGCGACACGTCGGCACTCGTGCTCGCCAAGGTGTTCCAGTCCGATGTGCTCTGCGAACTGGGCCGCTACGCCGAGTCCGCCGAGGCGGCCGAGGCCGGGCTCGCCGAGGCGCGACGGGTCGGCATCAGCCGCTCGACCGGAGCGTACCTGCTGTCCAACCGGGCCGAGGCGCTGATCGCACTGGGCCGCTGGGACGAGGCGGAGACGGTCTGCGCGGAGGCGGCCCGGATCGACCTGTCCGGAGTGACCGGTCTGCACTGGCTCCAGCTGGGCGCCGGTCTGCGGCTGGCGCGGGCGCACCCGACGGCCGACGAACTGGTCGCCCGCGCCCTGGCCTTCCTCGGCCGGCCCTACCTGTGGCCGAACCACCGACTGCCCCTGCACGAGCTGGGGATCGAGGCGGCGCTGGCCGCCGACGACACGACCGAGGCGGTACGCGCCGCCCGCGTCGCGGTGGCCGACCAGAGCCTGCCGCAGCTTCCCCGCGAGGGCTGGCCGGTGCTGAGCGCCGTCGCGCGGACCGCCGCCCGCACGGGTGATCGGGAGCTGGCCGCCGCCGTGGCCGCGCTCGCGGCCGACCTGCCGGCCCGGCACCCGGCCCCACGGGCGCACCGTGCCCAGGTCGGTGCCCTGCTGGCGGCCGACGACGAGGCGTTGCCGGCGTGGCGGGCGGCGGTGCTGGCGTGGCGTGCCGACGGGCAGCCGTACCCGCTCGGTCGGGCGTTGCTGGCGCTCGCCGAGGCGGCCGCGGCGGCCGGCGAGCGGGACGAGGTGTCGGCGGCGGTCACCGAGGTGGTCGAGATCGCCCGGCGGCTCGGCGCGACGCCGCTGGCCGAGACCGCCACCACCCTGGCGCGGCGGGTCGGTCTACGGGGTGCCGGCCCGGGCGCCGCCGGCCCCGATCTGTTGACCTCGCGGGAGCGGGAGGTGTTGCGGCTGGTCGCCGAGGGGCACAGCAACAGCCGCATCGCCGAGCAGTTGTTCATCTCCCCGAAGACGGCAAGCGTGCACGTCTCGCGCATCATCGCCAAGCTGGACGTGACCAACCGGGGCGAGGCCGCCGCGCTGGCCCACCGCCTCGGCCTGCTCGCCGAGCCCGCCGTCACGGCGTGACGACGGGCCGCCCTCAGGTGCGCGGCAGGTAGATCCGCCAGCCGTCCACGGTGACCAGTTCGAGCGCGTCCGGTCCCGGGCCGAGTCGCCCGTCGAGCCGGACCGCCAGCGGTGAGCCGGTCGGTGCCACCCAGGCGGGCGCGGCCGCGCCCTCCACCTCGCGGCGGTACGCGGGGTAGCGGTCGAAGCCGGGGCGCAGGTCGTCGTCGACGACCGCGCAGACCACCTGCTCCGCGCTGGCGAACGTGAGGCGGTTGCAGGTCCAGTAGCCGGCGCCTACGTGTCGTACACCGAGGTGGCGCAGCGTGGTCACCAGCTCGGCGTGCCGGGCCTCGGCGGCTTGGTTCGCCGGGGCCGTCCGCGCCGCCTGCACGGTGGCGTAACCGGCGGTGAGCAGCGTGGCGGCCAGGACGACGAGCGCGACCGGCCGGGCCGTCCGCCGTCCCGTCCCGCGCCGGGCCAGCGTCCAGATCGGCCAGAGCAGCGCCGGCACGCAGATGAGCAGGGTGGACAGGTAGCGGGCGCTCTCCGTCGGGGTCAGGCCCGAGGAACTGCTCATGGTGTACGCGACGAGGGTCGCCCCCGCGGCCAGCACGAGTGCCAGCCGTACCGCCCCCGCGACCCGGGGCGGCACACCGTCCGGGCCGGCCTCGGACGGTGCGCGGCGCAGGGTCCGCCAGGCGGTGACGGCCGCGACGGCCAACAACACCGGCAGCGCGTACGCCCACCACAGTTGCCAGGTGGCGCAGGTGCCGGGACCGCAGAAGCCCATGCCGAGCGGTGGCCCGACCACCAACCCGCCGTGCAGCCGGGCGGCCCACCCGGCGGTGGCGTCGGCGCCGCCGGCGGCGAGCACCGCGTGCACCGGGTTCCGGCCGGTGAGCAGGCTGTCCGCAAGCAGCGGGGCGGCCCCCAGCAGCACGGCCGCCCCGCCCAGCGCGCCGGCCGGACCGCGCAGCTCGCGGTGGCGGAACCCGACCAGCACCGCGCCGGTCGCCACCACGTACGGCAGCACCAGCGGGTCGACCCAGATCATCAGGCCGGCCAGGAACCCCCAGGTCGCCCAGCGGGCCAGTCGCCACCCGGGTCGGCCGGTGGCCAGGTCCACGGCGAGCAGGGCGAGCGCCACCCCGACGGCGTTCATCTCGGGGTACCCGCCGCCGGCGATCAACTGGTTCTTGACGATCCGGTCGGCGCCGAGGGCGAGCAGGACGACCACCAGCAGGCCGAACCAGCGGTCCCCGGTCAGCCGCAGCGTCAGCCGCCAGGCCAGCAGCAGGAACAGCGCGTACAGCGCCAGCGTGGGCAGCCGCAGCGCGAACAGGGACGGGCCGGCGAGCGCGAACACCGGCGCGGCCAGGTACGCCTCCAGCGTGCCCATGTACTGCTGGCCGTAGAACCAGACCGGGAACCCCTCGCCCCGGGCGATGTGCAGCGCGGCCAACCCCATGGTGGCCTCGTCGCTGTTCGTCGGGGGAGTGGCGTGGCCCAGCAGCCAGAGCCGGTAGCCGACGCCGGCGAGCAGGGCCAGGCCGGTCAGCCAGCCGACCGCGCCGAGGCGGCTGCCGAGCCGCGGGCGCGGGCGGTCCGCGCCGCGCGGCTGGTCGCGTACCCCGGCGGTCATCGCACGATCATGACACCCGGGCGCCGCACGGTCCGTGCGGCGCTGTCGGCGGGTCAGCCGGCGGTGGCGACGGTGCTGGCGGCGCGGGCGTCGAGCGCCTGCTGGTAGAGCCGGCCGGCACGGTACGACGAGCGCACCAGCGGCCCGCTCATCACCCCGGCGAAGCCGATCTCCTCGGCCTCCTCGCGCAGCTCCACGAACTCCTCCGGCTTGACCCAACGGGTCACCGGGTGGTGCCGGGGGGAGGGGCGCAGGTACTGCGTGATGGTGATCAGCTCGCAGCCCGCCTCGTGCAGGTCACGCAGAGCCTGGGAGACCTCGGCCCGCTCCTCGCCCATGCCCAGGATGAGGTTGCTCTTGGTGACCAGGCCGTCGGCGCGGGCCTGCCGGATCACGTCGAGGGAGCGCTCGTAGCGGAACGCCGGCCGGATGCGCTTGAAGATGCGCGGCACGGTCTCCACGTTGTGGGCCAGCACCTCGGGCCGGGAACCGAACACCTCGGCCAGCTGCTCGGGGACGGCGTTGAAGTCCGGGATCAGCAGCTCGACACCGCAGCCGGGCTGGAGGGCGTGGATCTGCCGGACGGTCTCGGCGTAGAGCCACGCGCCACCGTCGGGCAGGTCGTCGCGGGCGACACCGGTGATGGTCGCGTACCGCAGGCCCATCGAGACCACCGACTCGGCGACCCGACGCGGCTCGTCGGCGTCGAACTCGGCCGGCTTGCCGGTGTCGATCTGGCAGAAGTCGCAGCGCCGGGTGCACTGGTCGCCGCCGATGAGGAAGGTGGCCTCGCGGTCCTCCCAACACTCGTAGATGTTGGGGCAGCCGGCCTCCTGGCAGACGGTGTGCAGACCCTCGCGCGAGACGAGCCCGCGCAGCTGGGTGTACTCCGGGCCCATCTTGGCCTTGACCTTGATCCACGGGGGTTTGCGCTCGATCGGCGTCTCGGCGTTGCGTGCCTCGATACGCAGCAGGCGACGCCCCTCGGGGGCGGCCGTTGCGGTACGCGCTGCCTGGCCGGTCGTCGGCGCGGAGTGCTCGATCGTCACGAAAACGAGCCTACGCCGGATGGTGGCCGTCTATGTGCGTCAGGCGACCGGCGTCACGCCGCTGATGTTGTGACGCCGGACACCGGCAAGCCGAAAAACGGCGTCACACGCCAGCCGGAGTCGTCAGACGCCCGGCCGAGGGCCGCCGCACGGACCCGGCAGGTGTCGTGCGGACCCTTTTGAGCTGATGTCGTCAGCGAATCGGCCGCCACCGGGCCCGGTGGGCGGGTGCCTGGCCGGATGCCGCTTGCACGGGGTCGAGGTCCGGCCCTGAGCGGACGTGGCCGGCGCTCGACCGCGGAAGTGACTCGTTTACGACATCAGCTCCAAAGGACGCCAGGCAGAACCTGGGTCCTGCGCGAGGCGGGCGGCGGTGGGCGCGGGGGCAGCCGGATCCGGCCGCGCTTCAGGCGCGGCGGTGGGCGCTTCAGCCGCGGTGGGCGCTCAGACCTCGATGAGGGTGGCGAGGCGGCGCTCGACCACCGGCAGCACGTCGGCGACGGTGATCGGTCGGCCCAGTTCGGCGGTGAGCGACGTGACGCCCGCGTCGCGGATGCCGCAGGGCACGATCCGGTCGAAGTACGTCAGGTCGCAGTCGCAGTTGATCGAGAAGCCGTGCAGGGTGACCCCCCGGGCGACCCGGATGCCGATGGCGGCCACCTTGCGGGCCGGTCCCCGGTCGTCCTCGGGCACCCAGACTCCGCTGCGCCCGTCGACCCGGCCCGCTGCCAGGCCGAACTCGGCGCACACGTCGATGAGCAGGTCTTCCGTCCTGCGGACGTAGGCCACGACGTCCACCGGGTCGGGCAGCCGCAGGATCGGGTAACCGACGAGCTGACCAGGGCCGTGCCAGGTGATCTTGCCGCCACGGTCCACGTCGACGACCGGGGTGCCGTCCATGGGACGGTCCCACGGCTCGGTGCGCTTGCCGGCGGTGTAGACGCTCGGGTGCTCCAGCAGCAGCACGGTGTCGCCGCGCTCGCCGGCCACCACCGACTCGTGCAGGCGCCGCTGCTCGTCCCAGGCGGCCTGGTAGTCGAGCAGGCCGGCACGGACGGCCGTCAGGCCGGGGGTCGTCGTTGTCACGGCATCCAGCCTAATCCCGTACCCGGCTTCGATCCGTCGTGAGACGGCTCACCAGGCCCGCTCAGGCGGGTGGGACGCGCCAGAGCCAGACGTCGTCGACCCGTTGCGGTTCGCCGAAGAGGGCCGTGGCGGTACGCCGGACGGCCACCTCGTCGACCTCGAACTTCGCGCCGTGCACCGCGTCGGCGAGGACGAGCGTCTCGATCCGCCAGTGCCGCAGGTCGGAGCGGACCTCCGTCCGGGTGCCGTCGGTGATGATCGGCACCAGCCCGGTGCGGCCGGCCTGGTCCATGAGCGCGCTCAGGGTGCGTGGCACCGGGCCGATCCGGCCGCGTCCGTCCGGCCCGCCCGGACCCAGGAAGAAGCCGCCCGGGATGGCGAACTCGCCCTGCCGGTGCGACAGGGCGTACGCCTGCCAGCGCTGACCGTCCGGGTAGATGTCCACGGTGAGCGGCAGCGGGGTCAACGTGTTGCCGTCGGAGACGTACTCCCGCCAGGTGCCCGAGGTGATGAACGCCGGGATCGGCTCCCGCTCGTCGGTCAACAGCGGGGTGGGCAGCAGCGGCAGCAGAGCCACCGCGAAGCCGATCGACCAGGCCAGCTCCGTCGAGCGGTGCCGGGGTGGCGCGGCACGCAACTGGTCGACGGCGTACGCCAGCAGCACCCCGATCACCGGGGCCACCACCAGCGCCAGCCGGGCGGGCAGCGCGGCGTTCACCACCGGCAACTGGCCGAGGATGTCGAACGGCATGGGCAGGTCGGTAGGCCGTCCGTCGACCTTCGCCACCGGTCCGAAGGACAGCACCGTGAAGATCACCGCGACGACGCCGAGCGCCCAGAGGACCGCCCGACGGCCGGGGTCGGCGCGGCGCCACAGCGCGACGAAGCAGACCACGGTGAGCACGAGCAGGGGGACGCCGAAGAACGAGTTCTCCTCGGTGGGGTTCGGCGCCAGCGAGGTGCCCAGCCCGACCTCACCGGCGAGCGAGCGGCGCGGGAACGCCGCGAACGCGGCGATGTCCTCGGAGTGGATCACCGGGTCGAAGCCGGTGCCGTGGAACCGCTGCGGCCCCGCGAAGTGCAACCACAACGGGTACGACAGCAGCACCCCGGCGACCACGGCGGTGACGCCGAGTCCGCGCAGGAAGGTGGGCAGCGCGGCGCGGGCCTCGGCGCGGTGGGCCGGGTGCAGCGCCCAGACGGCCACGAAGACGCCGAGCGCGAGCGCGGCGAAGAACAGACCCTCGGCGGCGATCGAGAAGGCCACCGCGACCAGTGCGCCGAGGATCACCCCGTCGCGCAGCCAGTGTCCGGGCCGGCGTAGCGCGAACAGTCGCCAGATCAGCAGCGGGACCAGCCAGCCTGCGGTCCAGTTCAGGTGCGCGTTGGCGTGCGAGACCATGCCGGGGGAGTAGGCGACGAAGAGGCCACCCACGGCGGCGGCGAGCCGGCTGCGGACAAGGTGCCGCGAGAGCAGCCAGTACCAGGCCAGCGCGGTCGCGAACAGGTTCAGGGAGAGGATCACGAGGAACGTCACCGGTGCCCCGACGAGGTACGTGAGCGGGGCGAAGACCACGGCGTACACCGTGATCGAGGTGTTGACCGCGAGGTTGACGCCGTCCGGGACGTTGATCAGGTACGTGAAGAAGGGGTTCTCGCCGTGGGTGACCGCGTGCCCACCGAAGGCCAGCAGCCACTCGAAGAGCGCCTGGTCGCTGGAGTTGACGGTGATGGTGCGGACGTTCGGGTCCCGCCACAGCCCACTGGTCACCCAGACGGCGAGCGCGAGCGCCACCAGCACGACGATCAGGTCGGCCCGGCGGTCCCGGCGGGTACGCGGCGACGACGCTGGTGCGGGCCCGGTGGCCAGCGACGGGGAGGACGGCACGCAGCGGACGTTACCAATCGGACCTGGACGAGCCGGTCAGACCGGCGGTTGTTGTCGGCATCGGTGCCGTCGTGGCGGGCTGAGTTCGGCGTACACAACGGCTGCGATGAATGTGTGCACGCACCCCATGTCGGGTCGGCGACACACCGTCGTAACGTCTCGGCAACTTGACCGTGACCCAGTTCACAGTCTGCCCCGTCAGGAGGCCGTCGTGCGCCGCTCCTCGTCCACCCTCACCCGGCTGATCGGCGCGGTCGCCGGGCTCGTCCTCGCTCTCGCGGGCGCGATCACCCTCGCCGCGCCCGCCCAGGCCGCCACCCTCACCCAGGTCACCGGCTTCGGCTCCAACCCGGGCAACCTCGCCATGTACGCCTACCGGCCGGACAACCTGCCGGCCAACTCGCCGGCCGTGGTGCTGCTGCACGGGTGTGTCCAGAACGCCTCCGGCTACTTCGCGAACTCCGGCTGGCAGAAGTACGCGGACCTGTGGAAGTTCACGCTGATCGTCGCCCAGCAGCCGTCCGGCAACAACGCCAACTCCTGCTTCAACTTCTTCGAGACCGGCGACACGGCCCGGGGTCAGGGCGAGGCGCTGTCGATCAAGCAGATGGTCGACCACGCCAAGGCCAACTACGCCGTCGACGGCTCGCGGGTCTTCGTCAGCGGCCTCTCCGCGGGCGGGGCGATGAGCGCGGTCATGCTGGCCACCTACCCGGACGTCTTCGCCGCCGGATCGATCATCGCGGGCATCCCGTACCGCTGCGCCACCAGCATGGTCAACGCGTTCAGCTGCATGAATCCGGGCACCGACAAGACCCCGGCGGCCTGGGGCGACCTGGTCCGTGGCGCGTACGCCGGCTACACCGGCCCGCGTCCCCGGGTGGCCATCTGGCATGGCACGTCGGACACCACCGTGACTCCGCTGAACGGCACCGAGTCCCGCGACCAGTGGACGAACGTGCGGGGAATCTCGCAGACGCCGACCAGCACGTCGTCGCTGCCGGGCAACACCAGCCTCGAGGTGTACGGCAACGACGAGGTACGCCTCTACCGCGTCTCCGGGATGGGCCACGGCACGCCAGTCGACCCGGGCTCCGGGGCGGACCAGTGCGGCACCGCCGCCGCGTACTTCCTGGACACCATCTGCTCGACGTACCGTGACGCGCTCTTCTTCGGCCTGAACAACGGCGGCAGCACCCCCACGACCCCGCCGGCCACCTCGACTCCGTCGCCCACCCCCACCGCGACGCCCCCGGCGAGCCCGACCCCGACGACGGCGCCGACCTGCGTGACGGCGACCAACTACGCGCACGTGACGGCCGGTCGGGCGTACCAGTCCGGCGGCTACGCCTACGCCAACGGCTCGAACCAGCGCATGGGCCTCTACAACACCTTCTACACGAGCACCCTCAAGCAGACCGCCCCCAACTACTGGGTGATCGGCTGCTGACCCCGCCCCCAGACCCCGTCGATCATGAAGTTATCGCCCGACACCTCGGCGTGTCGTGGCGATAACTTCATGATCAACGCGATCGGGTCAGTCCTGTAGGGCTGCCTTCAGGGCCTCGGGGAGGGTGGGGTGGGTGTAGGGGAAGGCGGCCTCGGTCAGGACCTTGGGGTGGACCCTTGTGCTGGTCAGGGCCTCGTGGGCGAAGCCGCCCAGGGCCACCTTGAGCGCCAGGGCGGGGATCGGGATGATCGCCGGACGGTGCAGCTGCCGGGCCAGCTCCCGGGTGAACTCGGCGTTCGTCACCGGGTGCGGACCCACCACGTTGACCGGTCCGGCGATCTCGTCGTGCGCGAGCAGGAAGAGGGTGGCGTCCAACCAGTCCCGCATGGAGATCCACGGCAGCCACTGCCGGCCACTGCCCAGCCGCCCGGCGATGCCCAGCTTGAACGGCAGCAGTTGCGGCTTGAGCAGACCGCCGTCGCGGTGCAGCGGCAGGCCGGTGCGCAGCCGCACCACGCGTACCCCGGCGTCCTCGGCCGGCCGGGTCGCGGCCTCCCACACCCGGCAGACGTCGGCCAGGAAACCCTCGCCGGCCGGCGCGTCCTCCTCGACCACCCGGTCGCCCGTGTTGCCGTACCAGCCGACGGCGGACGAGTTGAGCAGCGCCCGGGGTCGGTCGCCGGCCGGTAGCCCGGCGATCGTCGTGGCGAGCGTGGTGGTGCTGTCCACCCGGCTGGTACGGATCAACCGCCGGTAGTCGTCGTTCCAGCGCTTGTCGCCGACGCCCGCGCCGGCCAGGTTGACCACCGCCTCCGCCTCGGCGACCACGGCCGGGTCGAGCTGACCGGCCGCCGGGTCCCACTGCCGCTCATGAGGATCGCGCGGCGCGCGCCGCACGAGTCGGGTGACCTGGTGCCCGTCGGCGGCGAGCCGGTCACCCAGCCGGGTGCCGAGGAAGCCGGACGCACCGGCCAGAAGGATCCGCATGCCGTTATCTTCGTCGAAAACCCCCTCGCCGGACGCGCCCCGCCTCCACACCTCGCCGATCTTGCACATTCTGTCGTCGTTTTGCCGGACAAGGCCCGTTTCGTCGCCACCGAAAGTGCAAGATCGGCGAGGTCAGGGGTCAGGCGCGGAGATCCTTGAGGAGGGTTTCCACCTCCTTGAAAGCCTCTGGGAAGAGGGGGCCCAGCTTGAGGGTTGTCAGGTTCTCGTCGGCTTGGGCCACGGTGCGGAGGCCGGGGATCGGGACCGTACGCGGGCTGCGGGCCAGCAGCCAGCCGAGCGCGCCCTGGGCGAGGGTCCGACCGTCGGCGGTGAGCGCGGCGCGGACCTGCTCGACCCGCGCCGCCCACTCCGGTGTCGGCCGGCCGTCGGTGAACCACCGCAACCACTCCGGGGCTCTGCCCCGTACGTCGTCCGCGCCGAGCGCCCGGGTCGAGCCGGTGAGGAGCCCCATCGCCAGTGGCCCCCGGTTGAGGCTCGCCAGGTCGTGCCGGTCGCAGACGGCCAGGACCGCCGCGTTGTCGTTCAGCACCGACTCGTCGTGCTGGATGGCCGCGCAGTGCGGTCCGCCGGCCGCGAACGCCTCCGCCGAGGCCGCGTTGTCGGTGCTCCAGCCGTACGCCCGGATCTTGCCCTGGGCGACGAGACCCTCCAGGGTGTCGACCAGGTCGAGCGCGGCGGACGCCGACAGGTCGTTGATGTGCAGTTGGTAGAGGTCGACGTGGTCGGTGCCGAGCCGGCGCAGTGAGTCTTCGAGGCTGCGGACGGCGAACGTTCCGCTGGCGTCGGTGCCGAGCGCCCGTCGGGTGGCCTCGTCGCTGACGTTGCCGAACTTGGTGGCGATCACCGCCGCGTCCCGGCGGCCCGCGAGGGCCCGGCCGAGGACGCGCTCACTGTGCCCGGCGCCGTAGTTGCTGGCCGTGTCGAACAGGGTCACGCCGAGGTCGAGAGCCCGGTGGATCGTACGGATCGACTCGTCGTCATCGACCTCGCCCCACCCGAACGGCTGGCCGTCGTCACCCCAGAGTGGGCCGCCGATCGCCCAGCAGCCCATCCCGATCGCGCTCACCTCGATGCCGCTGCGTCCCAGCGTGCGTGTCGTCGTCATGTGGACCAGCCTCCAACCTGGAGTGCGCTCCAGGTCAAGGGGCAACTAGCATTGCCGGGCATGACCGGTTACGCCCCCGCCGAGGCCGCCCGGCGCAGCGGCTTCAGCCTGGACACGCTGCGGTACTACGAGAAGATCGGCCTGCTGGCCGACGTGGGTCGTACCTCGGGTGGCCGGCGCGTCTTCACCGACGACGACCTGAGCTGGCTGCTGCTGTTCCGCTGCCTGCGGGACACCGGGATGCCGATCGCCCAGATGTGCCGGTACGCGTCGCTGGCCCGCGCGGGTGAGCACACCGTCGACGAGCGGCGGGAGCTGCTGCAACGGCACGCGGCGCAGGTCGAGGAGCAGATGCGCCTGCTCCAGCGCCAGTACGACCACCTCCGGGAGAAGATCCGCTTCTACGAGCGGCTACCCGGCGCACCCGCCGCCGACGAAGGCCGGTGAATGCGAGCGGCTGCCCGGCGCGCCCGCTCTCGACGAAGACCGGTGAATGCGGGAGCGGCTGCCCGCGCGCTCGGCCCCGACGAACGCCGGTGATCGCGGGCGGCACCCGGCTCAGTCGGTCGGCGCGGTCAGGCCGAGCAGCTGCTCGGCCGTCCCGGGTCGGCCGGTGAGCGCGTTCAGGGCGCTGACCAGCCGCTTCTCCTCGTAGCGGAAGTGTGACTCCAGCAGGGCGGCCAACCCGTCCAGCTCGGCGCGTACCTGGGCGGTCGGCAGCGGCCGGTCGTCGGCGAGCAGCTCCTCGACCCGGCCGAGGATCCCCGCCACCACGTCGTGGTCGGCGACCAGGTTGGCCAGGACCGGGCGCAGCTCGGGCACCTCGTCGGCCAGGAGGCGGAACGCGCCCGCGTCCTCGCCGGTGTGGTGCCGGCCGAGCGCGGCGCAGAAGGTGAGGCAGTGGGCCCTTAGGTCGCGCGACGGGGTGTCCAGGTCGGCCCGGAGGCGGGCCAGTTCCGCGCGGAGCCAGAGGTGGATCTCGATCATCTGATTGCCGACGGCGGCGAGCCGGTCGGTCGGTGAACCGGTTGGGTGCAACGTGCGTCCCATGCTGTCCCCGCGCCTCCATGCCCTCGGCGGCCATCGTGCCGGGTACACCGCGACGCTGACCGACAGTCTAGGCCGACGTCGTCACGGGGTGGTGGGCTCGTCGGGCTCCCGGAGGTCGTGCCAGCGTGCCCGCCACGCCGCCTCGTGCGCCTCGTGCGTCGTCCGTTCCTCGAACACGGCGGCCCGCAGCGCGTGCCGGGAGTCCGACATCACCAGCACCTCGACGGCGACCAGCCCGACGCAGATCACGGTCGCCAGGGTGAGCGCGCCGAGCACCGGTAGGTACAGGCCGATCGGCAGGGCCACCGTGAGCGCCACGATGACACCCACCCGGGTCCAGGTGACGGTGTGCAGGGTGCGCAGTTGGAACAGCATGTTGACGGCGAAGTAGGTGATCAACCCGCCGAAGAGCATCGGCACCGCCGGTCCCTCAATCTTCTCCGCGATGCCGCCGGCCGGGTCGGTGATCTTGTGCAGGATCTCCTCGTTGCCGATCGAGAAGAGGATCACCCCGGCGATCATCGGCAGGTAGAGGTACGCGTACGCGTCGCGGGCCATCGCCACCCGGGGAGCGCCCTCCGCCGCGTGCAGGGCGATCCGGGCGGCCGGCCCGACGAAGTCGAAGTGCGCCCACCAGAGCGCGGCGGTGATCACGATGCCGAGCGATGCGGCGGCCACCGCCGGCCAGGTGACCGACTTGCCGAGCAGATTGCCGCCCACGCCCGTGGAGATCACCGATTCACCCAACGCGATGATCAGAATGAGGTCGTAGCGTTCAGTCCAGTGCTCGGCGCTGGTCACCCCCCAGCCCCAGGTGCCGACGATGAAGCCGGTCGCGTACTGCACCACCACGACGGCGATCCACAGCCCGTCCCGGACCATGGCGGCCTGGTCGGGGTCGGTGATCTGCGGTGGGATCAAGGCGGCGGCCAGCAGCAGCAGGATACTCAGCGCCAGCTCCGGGGCGAAGCGGCGGAGCTGGCGTCGTTCCTGCGGGCTGTCCCGCACCACGTGCTGGTAGAGGATCCAGTGGATGCCGCGCACCACGACGTAGCTGATGGCGACCAGCATCGGGCCGCCGGCGCCGCCTCTCGGGTCGCTGAACGCCTGCGGCAGCCCCAACGCGAACGCGAACAGCGCGACCATCGCGATCACCATGAGCACCGGGACGTAGCCCTCGCCGAGCCGGACCCGGGTGGCGACCAGGCTGTGCACCACCCAGATCCACCAGAGCACGGCGAGCACCAGGGCGGCGTGCAGCAGTTGCCGGCCGGAGATGTCGGCAGCGGTGGCCCGGGTGATGATGAAGAACGAGAAGACAAAGACCAGGTCGAAGAAGACCTCGAACTTGTCCACCCGGGCGCCGGGGGCGATCGGGATGGGAGGTCCCAGATGTCCGCGCCGCCGGTTACCGCCCACGGTCCCACTCTGGCAGCGGATGGCCTGGTCGGAGGACGGAACGGGTCAGCCCGCCTCGCGGAGGCGCAGCCCGTCCATCAGCAGGTCGAGCAGCCGGTCGGCCTGGTCGCGCTCGCCGGCGGCCAGGGAGATCCCACTCAGGCCCGCCAGCACGTCGCCGGCGGCGACGTCGGCCCGGACGGTGCCCGCCGCCACGCCCGCGTCCAGCAACCGGCCGAGCGCCGCGAGCAGCAGATCGCGGCTCTGGGCGTACGGGTTGGCGCCGGACGCGATGACGAGGCGCAGCGCGTCGGCCATGCCCCGCTTGGTGGCGAGGTAGTCGATGAAACGCGACATCCACTCCCGCAGCGCCCGATCGGGCGGTAACCGGTCGAGTAGCTGCGGCGCGGCGTCGCAGAGCCGGGCCAGCTCGTTGCGGTACGCCGCCTCGACCAGCGCCTCGCGGGTGGGGAAGTGGCGGTAGAGGGTGCCGATGCCCACCCCCGCCTCGCGGGCGATGGCGTCGAGCGTTACCTCCGGCCCGGGACGGGAAAAGGCCTGGACCGCGACCTGAAGCAGACGTTCGCGGTTGCGCAGCGCGTCCGCCCGAAGCGGGCGGGGGCTGGACTCCGGCACCGTCTCCTCCTCGTTGGGCAGGTGTCAGTCACGCACAGGACGTGGCAAGCGGAGGGAACTCCGGTTAGTCTCGACCGCAGCGGAGGATCCTCCGCTTCCATCGTACCGGCGGGCCGACCGGTCCGCCCCAGCCTGGACAAGGATGGATCATGACGACGAGCAACCCGATCACCACGCCGTTCGCCCACGACTCCACCGCCATGGACGTGATCCGCGGCGTGGACCTGGTCGGCCGGCGGGCGATCGTCACCGGCGGGTCGTCCGGCATCGGCGTCGAGACCGCCCGCGCCCTGGCCAGCGCCGGCGCGGAGGTCACCCTGGCCGTCCGCAACCCCGACGCCGGCCGCAAGGCCGCCGACGACATCACCGGCACCACCGGCAACGACCGCGTCCTGGTCGGCCCCCTCGACCTCGCCGACCAGGGCTCGGTCGCCGATTTCGTCGCCAACTGGGACGGCCCGCTGCACATCCTGGTCAACAACGCCGGCATCATGGCCGCGCCGCTGAGCCGCACCCCGCAGGGCTGGGAGATGCAGTTCGCCACCAACCACCTCGGGCACTTCGCGCTCGCCACCGGGCTGCGCCGGGCGCTCGCCGCCGCCGACGGGGCCCGCATCGTCTCGGTCAGCTCCGCCGCCCACCTGCGCTCGCCGGTGGTCTTCGAAGACATCCAGTACGACCGCCGCGAGTACGAGCCCTGGCAGGCGTACGGGCAGTCGAAGACGGCCAACGTGCTCTTCGCCGTGGAGGCGACCCGCCGCTGGTCCGACGACGGCATCTACACCAACTCGCTGATGCCCGGCGCGATCCGCACCAACCTCCAGCGCTACGTCAGCGAGGAGGAGCTGAACCGGCTGCGCGCCGGCAATGCGGCCGCGTGGAAGACCGTCGAGCAGGGCGCGGCCACGTCGGTGCTGGTGGCCGCGTCCCCGTTGCTCGACGAGGTCGGCGGACGCTACTTCGAGGACTGCCAGCAGGCCGCGCCCGCCCGACCCGGCACCCGCACCGGCGTCGCGGACTACGCGCTGGACCCGGAGGCGGCCGAGCGGCTCTGGAAGGTCTCGACCGACCTGCTCAAGGGCTGAGCGGCATACCTGCCCAAGCGCTCAGCGGCACTCCTGCTCAAGGGCTGAGCGGCACAGACGAAGGGGCGCCCCGGTCGACGACCGGGGCGCCCCTTGGCGTACGCGGCGGATCAGGCCAGGCCCAGCTCCGACTCGAAGTTGCCGCCCTCCAGGCGCTCCTTGACCGAGGTCAGGAAGCGGGCCGCGTCGGCGCCGTCGATCAGGCGGTGGTCGTACGACATGGCCAGGTAGACCATCGACCGGACCGCGATGACCTCGCCCAGGTCCGGGTCGTTGACCACGACCGGACGCTTCACCACGGCGCCGGTGCCGAGCATCGCCGACTGCGGCGACGGCACGATCGGCGTGTCGAAGAGCGCGCCCCGGCTGCCCGTGTTGGTCAGCGTGAAGGTCGCCCCGGCCATCTCGTCCGGGGTGATCTTGTTGTTCCGGGTGCGCTCGGCCAGGTCGGCGATCCGCTTGGCGATGCCGCCCATGTTGAGGTCACCGGCGTTGTGGATCACCGGCACGAGCAGGCCGCGCTCGGTGTCCACGGCGATGCCGAGGTGCTCGGCCGCCGGGTAGGTGATCGTGCCGCCCTCCAGGTCCATGCTGGCCTGGATGATCGGGTGGGTCTGCAACGCCTCGATGGCGGCGAGGGCGAAGAACGGCAGGAAGGACAGCTTCACGCCGTGCTTGGCCAGGAACGAGTCCTTGGCCTGGGCCCGCAGCTTGGCGACCTTGGTGACGTCGACCTCGACGACAGTGGTCAGCTGCGCCGTCTCGTGCAGCGACTGCTGCATCCGCTTGGCGATGGTCGCCCGGATCCGCGGCAGCTTCTCCGTGGTGCCCCGCTTCGCGCTCGGCTGCGGCTTGGCGGCCGGCTTCGGCGCGGCGGCCGACGGCGCGGCGGCCGGCTGTGCCGTCGGAGCCGGTGCGGCCGCGGCGGCCTTGGCCTTCTCGGCCGCGTCCAGGACGTCCTGCTTGCGGATCCGGCCACCCACACCGGTGCCGTTGAGCGCGGCCAGGTCGACGCCGTGCTCGTTGGCCAGCTTGCGTACCAGCGGCGTGACGTACCCGGCCGCCTCCTCGCCGCCCTGCGCTGGCGCGGACGGGCGCTGCGGCGCGGCGGTCGGCGCGGCCGGCTGGGCGGCCTGCTCGGCCTTCGCCGGCTGCGCCGACGTCTCCGCCTCGGCGGCCGGCTCGTTGTACGACATGCCCGGGGTCGGCTCCTCGACCTTGGGCTCCGGCTTCGGCTCGGCCTTGGGGGCCGGCGCGGCCTCCGTCTTCGGCTCGGGCTTCGGCTGGGTCTTCGCCGGAGCCGGGGCCCCGCCCTCGGCGCCGATCACCACGAGGTCGGCGCCGACCGCGGCGGTCTCGTCCTCGGCGACCTTGATCTCCAGCACGGTGCCGGCGACCGGCGACGGGATCTCCGTGTCGACCTTGTCGGTGGAGACCTCCAGCAGCGGCTCGTCGACCTCGACGGTGTCGCCGACCTGCTTGAGCCAGCGGGTGACCGTACCCTCGGTGACGCTCTCGCCCAGGGCCGGCATCTTGACCGCGGTGCCCTCGCCCGACGTGGCGGCCGGAGCCGGCGCGTCCTCGGCCACGTCGTCCTGCACGACCTCGTCGGCGGTGCCCTCGGCGGCGGCGGTCGGCTCGGCGGCCGGCTCGACCGCGGCCGGGGCCGCTTCCTGCTGCTCCTGCGGCGCGGCCTCACCACCGCCGGCCGACTCGCCCTCACCGGCGATGACGGCCAGCTCGCTGCCGACCTCGGCGGTCTCGTCCTCGCCGACCACGATGCGGCTCAGCACACCCGCCGCGGGCGACGGGATCTCGGTGTCGACCTTGTCGGTCGAGACCTCGAGCAGGGGCTCGTCGACCTCGACCGTGTCGCCCTCCTGCTTGAGCCAGCGCGTGACGGTGCCCTCGGTGACGCTCTCGCCGAGCCGGGGCATGGTGACCGATACCGGCATGTTCTCCAGACTCCTTCATTCCCCTGGGGGATCTTCGCCCGTCGCCGGACGCCGCGGTTTGGGTGATCAGGCGTGCGCGTGCAGCGGCTTGCCGGCGAGGGCCAGGTGCGCCTCGCCCAGTGCCTCGTTCTGGGTCGGGTGGGCGTGCACGAGCTGGGCGACCTCGGCCGGGTAGGCCTCCCAGTTGTAGATGAGCTGCGCCTCGCCGATCAGCTCACCCACCCGGGCGCCGACCATGTGGACGCCGACGACCGGGCCGTCCTCGACGCGGACCAGCTTCACGAAGCCGGTCGTCTTGAGGATCTGGCTCTTGCCGTTGCCACCCAGGTTGTAGTTGTAGGTCTTGACCTTGTCGGCGCCGTACTGCTCCTTGGCCTTCGCCTCGGTCAGGCCCACCGACGCCAGCTCCGGGTCGCAGTAGGTGACGCGCGGGATGCCGACCTCGTCGATCACGGCCGGGGTCTGCCCGGCGATCTCCTCGGCGACGAAGATGCCCTGCTGGAAGCCCCGGTGCGCGAGCTGGAGGCCGGGCACGATGTCGCCGACCGCGTAGACGTTCGGCACGCTGGTGCGCAGCCGCTCGTCGGTCAGCACGTAGCCGCGGTCCATCTTGACGCCCTGCTCCTCGTACCCGAGGTTCGCGGTGTTCGGACCGCGGCCCACGGCGACCAGCAGCAGCTCGGCCTCGACGGTCTCGCCGCCGGAGATCGTCAGCTTGACGCCGTTCTCGGTCTTCTCGACCTTCTCGAACGGCTTGCCGACCTTGAAGTTGATCTTGCGCTTGCGGAACGCCCGCTCCAACGCCTTCGACGACTCCTCGTCCTCGGCGGCGACCAGTCGGGGCAGCGCCTCGACGATCGTCACGTCCACGCCGAAGGACTTCCACACGCTGGCGAACTCGACGCCGATCACGCCACCGCCGAGCACGATCACCGACGAGGGGATCCGGTCCAGGGTCAGCGCGTGGTCGCTCGTGATGATCCGCTCGCCGTCGACCTCCAGGCCGGGCAGGCTCTTCGCGTACGAGCCGGAGGCCAGCACGATGTTGCGCCCGGTGTAGCGCTTGCCGTCCACCTCGACCACGTTCTTGCCGACCAGCTTGCCGTGGCCCTCGACGATGGTGATCGACTTGTTGCCCTTCAACATGCCCTGGAGGCCCTTGTACAGGCGGGCGATCACGCCGTCCTTGTACGAGTTGACCCCGGCCATGTCGATGCCGACCAGCTCGGCCTTCACGCCGAACTGCTCCGACTCGCGGGTCTGGTCGGCGATCTCGGCCGCGTGCAGCAGAGCCTTCGTGGGGATGCAGCCGTTGTGCAGGCAGGTACCGCCGAGCTTGCCCTTCTCGACCAGCGCGACCTTCAGGCCCAGCTGGACGGCGCGCAGCGCGGTCGCGTAACCGCCGCTGCCACCTCCGAGGATGACGATGTCGAAGGTCGCTTCGTTCGGCTCGCTCACGTCCAACTCCCAGGTCGCGTCACTGCATCGGGGGTCACGGAGGTGTAACACGGACACACCCCACCTCGGTCATCTTGTCACCACCGGGCACAGGGTGCGTAGTGAGGTGCCCAACGACACGTCATCGACACGTACCCTTGGCACCGTTGTCGATGACGTCAGGTGGGGGAGAAGTCCGGTGGGGTTGTTCCGGCGTCGCAAACAGGCGCGTGTGGCGAGCCACGATCGTGCGGCCGATCGTGGCGATCTGACCCATCTGGAGAACTTCATCCGGAGCCGGCGCGGCGTCGAGGCGTTCATCGAGCCCCGGACCACGGTCACCGAGACCACCGTCATCCTGATCGCCGACGACGGGGAGTGGACCCGCCGCCGCATCGACGGCCCGGACGGCGCGCGCCGCTTCGCGTACCGGATGGGCATCCCGATCTACGACGTCCGGCTGATGGGCTACCCGCAGCGGATGCGCGACTTCAACGAGCGCCGCAAGCGCCGCCCCGAGCGGTACTGAGAAACGGTGCAGGGCCCCCGGCCGGGGGCCCTGCACCGTGCGCGGTCAGCCGTTGGCGGCGACGTCCTCGACGAGCTGCACCAGGGTGCGGACCGGCACGCCGGTGCCGCCCTTGGTCCAGTAGCCGGTCGGCTCGCCCGAGTGGTAGCCCGGACCGGCGATGTCGATGTGCGCCCACGCCACGTCGTCGGTCACGAACTCACGCAGGAACACGCCGCCCTGCAGCATGTGCCCGGCCCGGTCCATCCCGGCGTTGACCTGCGAGATGTCCGCCACGTCGGAGTCCATGCCCTTGCGCACGTCGTCCGGCAGCGGCATCGGCCAGGCCGGCTCGCCGACCGCGTCGCCGACCGTACGGACCCGCTCGCACAACTCGGGCGTACCCATCACACCGGCGACCCGCTTGCCCAGCGCGATCACCTGACCGCCGGTCAGGGTGGAGGTCTCGAACAGGTAGTCCGTGCCGTCGGCGCAGGCCCGGGCGATGGCGTCGGCCAGCACCATCCGGCCCTCGGCGTCGGTGTTGAGCACCTCCACCTTCTTGCCGCTGAACATGCTGATCACGTCGCCCGGCCGGTAGCTGGTGCCCGACGGCATGTTCTCGGCCATCGGCAGGTACGCGCTGACCGCCACGGACGGCTTCAGCGCGGCGATCGCCAGCATCGCCGCACCCACCGCGGCGGCGCCCGCCATGTCGGACTTCATCTCCCACATGCCCTGCGCCGGCTTGATCGAGATGCCGCCGGTGTCGAAGGTGATGCCCTTGCCGACCAGCGCGACCCGCTTGCCGTTGCCGGCGTCCTGCGGCGTGTACGTGAGCTTCACCAGCCGCGGCGGAGCCTCCGAGCCCTGCCCGACCGCGATGATGCCGCCGTACCCTCCGGCGGCCAACGCCGCCTCGTCCAGCACCTCGACGCCGAGACCGGCATCGCGCGCGGCGGCGGCCACGGCGTCCGCGAACGACGGGGGACGCAGCTCGTTCGGGGCGGTGTTCACCCAGTCCCGGCTGAGCCGGACCGCGCCGGCGACCGCCTGCGCGCGGGTGATCTCCGCCTGGGCGCCCGCGTCGGCCGCGTCCGGGACGGCGATGAGCACCTCGGCCACCGGCTCCCGCCGGGTCGGCTGCGGCCGGGTCTTGTAACCGGCGAACCGGTAGCCGCCGAGCAGCGCACCCTCGGCGACCGCGCGCAGCGCGGCCGGCGCGTCCGCGTCGTCCGGCAACGGCAGACTGAGCGCCACCTTCGGCGCGCCCGCCAGGGCCCGCACCACCGCGCCGGACGCGCGACGCAGCGTCTCCGGCGCCGGGGCGGCACCCGTCGGCTCCGGGCCGAGCCCGACCGCGACGACCAGCGGCGCCGTGACGGTGCCCAGCGTGGCCAGCTTGATCACCTCGCCCGGGCCACCGGTCGCGCCGAGCAGCGCCAGCGTCTCGGTCAGCTTGCCGTCGAACGCGGCGGCGATGCTCTCCGCGCCGCTGCCGAGCAGCAGGGTGCCGGCGAGGCCGCTGGTGGCGTCCTGCTCTCCGGTCTGGCTGTGCACGCCGATCACGATCGCGTCGACGGCGAGCTCCGCCGGGTCGGTGTCGACCAGGCTCAGGGTGGTGGTGCGGGGGGTTGTCACTGAAGCTACTCCGGGCGGGCCGGGCCGGTCGCGTCGTCGCGTACCAGCGGTGAAGGTCTCCGGCGGAACCTACCCGCCGGACGTCAGGGCTGTCCCGCCGATCACGCCAACGGGGTCCCGCCGATGCTAACCAGCGGCGTAACCCCCGGTAAGTTGCCACCCATGACCGACGTGACCTCCGCCGCCGCCGAGACCCGGCTGCGCCGTTCCCCGCTGCACGAGCGGCACACCGCCGCCGGCGCCAAGTTCGCCCCCTTCGGGGGCTGGGAGATGCCGCTGGAGTACGCCGGCGGCGGGGTGCTCAAGGAGCACACCGCGGTGCGTACGGCGGTGGGGGTCTTCGACGTGTCACACCTGGGCAAGGTCCGGGTGAGCGGCCCCGGCGCGGCCGAATTCGTCAACTCGTGCCTCAGCAACGACCTGGGCCGCATCGGGCCCGGCCGCGCGCAGTACACGCTCTGCTGCGACGACGCCACCGGCGGTGTGGTCGACGACATCATCGCCTACCTGTACGCCGACGACCACGTCTTCCTCATCCCGAACGCCGCGAACACCGCCGAGGTGGTACGCCGGTTGCGCGCCGCCGCGCCGGAGCGGATCACCGTCACCGACGAGCACGAGGCGTACGCCGTGCTGGCCGTGCAGGGCCCCCGCTCGGCCGACCTGCTGGCCGCCCTCGACCTGCCCACCGAACACGGCTACATGAGCTTCGACGCCGCCAGCCTGGCCGCCGTGGAGCTGACCGTCTGCCGTACCGGCTACACCGGCGAGCTGGGCTTCGAGCTGGTGGTGCCGGCGGAGCACGCGGTGACCGTGTGGGACGCCCTGTTCGCCGCCGGCGAGGCGTTCGAGCTGCGCGCCTGCGGCCTCGCGGCCCGCGACACGCTGCGCACCGAGATGGGGTACCCGCTGCACGGGCAGGATCTCTCGCTGGACATCACCCCGGTGCAGGCCCGCTCCGGCTGGGCGGTCGGCTGGGACAAGCCGGCGTTCTGGGGCCGCGACGCGCTGCGCGCCGAGAAGGCCGCCGGCCCTCGCCGTACGCTGCGCGGTCTGGTGGCCGTCGACCGTGCCATCCCGCGTCCCGGCATGACCGTGCACGTGGGCGACCAGCAGGTCGGCGTGGTGACGAGCGGCACATTCAGCCCCACCAGGAAGCAGGGCATCGCCCTGGCCCTGGTGAACACCGACGCCAACCTCCCCGACGGCGCCGAGGTCGAGATCGACATCCGCGGCCGCCGCGCCCCGGTAACCCTCACCAAACCCCCCTTCGTAACCCCCTCAACCCACTAACCCCGCCGGCTAACCCCGCCGGAAGACCCCGTTGATCATGAAGTTATTGCCGAGACACGCCGACATCGGTGGCAATAACTTCATGATCACCGGGGTGAAGCGGGGGTGGGCCGGGGGCCGAGGGGTTTAGGGGGTGGGGGGTTCGCCGGAATCCAGGACGGCTTGGGTCCAGCCGCCTTCGATGACTCCGGTCGCGTCCAGGACCGCCCAGTCGACGACGTCCGACGCCTCCACCACCACCGGAGCGCCGATCCGTACGCTCTCGTCGGTGTTCGCGTCGCTGGCGCTGACGCCGACGATCCGCTCCGGGGTCTCCCACGAGGTCACGCCCGCCCAGACGTACTCCGGGCCGTCGTCGCCCGGCAGGCCGTACTTCACCACCAGCTGTGACTCGGCCGGTAGCCGACCGGCGACGAAGCGGGCCCGGGCGTCGCCCAGCGCGGCCCGGGCGGTGGCGACCGCGCGGCTCATCGCGTCGCCCGTGCGGGCGTAGCGCACGTCCGGCTGGATGCCGGAGAACAGCGTCGCGCAGGCGGCCGCGTAGTAGCGCCCGTCCGGGCCGGGGTGTCCGGCCGGTGGGCGCAGGCTCAGGAACGAGTCGGCCTCCGGATCGGTGGCCGGGTCCAGCTCCAGGCGCAGCAGCACCGGCGCGGTCGCGCCGTGCTGCTCCGGGTTGCCGTACGCCACGGCGATGTCGTGACCGGTCACCGTGGCGAGCACCGGCAGCTGCACGAACGCCGGTACCTCCGCGCCGTTGAGGCCGTCGGTCCAGTCCCGCAGCAGCCGGCGGGCCGCACCGGTCATCACCGCTCCCCAGGCCCGGGTGAGGTGATCGGGTACCCCCTGGGTCTGCAACTCCAGCAGCCCGAAGCGACGCAGCCCCTTGGTGGTGAACCACAACCCCTCGGCGTCGGACGAGTACGGCACCAGCACCCAGTCGACCAGCCGGATCCGGCCCTGCTCGTCGGGGAGCGAACGCAGCGCGGTCGCCGGGTCGAGGAACTGGAGGCCGAAGACGTCCACCACGTCGCTGTCGACGGACTCGGCGACCGCCGCCGCCACCGCCCGCGCCGCCCACTCGTGCGCCGGCGGCCATCCGGGCCGGTACTCGGCCTGCACCACCACCAGGTGGGTCGCCGCCGCCAGCCGGGCCAACTGCTCCTCGGTCGCGCCGAACGCGGTGAGCAGGTCCGGCGGCAGCGCGGGGAACTCGGCGATCGGTCGGGTGTCCACGCTCATCAGCGGGCTGTCCAGCATCTGTCGGGCGAGCCCGTGCGCCGGTTCGGCCAGCCGGCCGGTCAGCGCCTCCACCGCCGTCTTCGGGCTGACCTTCGGCAGCCCTGCCATCGGCACCAGGTAGGTCGCGCTGAGCGACTCCGGAACCGGTACGGGCAGGAAGTCGTCCGTGATGAGCATGTTCGTTCCCCCGGTGGCCGCGCCGGTGTTGTCGAGCCGAACGCTACCCGGCCGCCCGTGCCGGCTTCAGCCGGACAGCACCACACCCAGGTAGACCAGCGTGGTGACCACCTCGACGGTGGCCCCGAGCACGTCGCCGGTGATGCCGCCGAGCCGGCGTACCACATGGGTCAGCAGCGCCACCGCGACGGCCAGCGCCGCGACGACGGCGAGTGGCCCCTGCCACGGGCGGCCCGGCACCGCGGGCGCCGCCAGCAGCACGACGGCGACCGCGCCCACGGTCAGGGCCGCCGGGCCGACCGTGCCGGCCACCAGCGCGCCCAGGCCGTCCGGCCGGGCCGCGGGCACCCCCCGCCGGCAGGCCACCGTGACGCCCAGCCGGCCGGCGGCGGTCGCCGCGACCACCGCCGCGAGGCACGCCGGCCACGCCCGCCCGGCCAGCTCCGCGAGGGCCGCGGCCTGCACCAGGAGTACGACCACCAGCGCCACCACACCGAACGGTCCGACGTCCGGCTTCTTCATGATCTCCAGCGCGGCCGCGCCCCGCCGGTACGAGCCGAGCGCGTCCACCGTGTCGGCCAGCCCGTCCAGGTGCAGTCCCCGGGTCAGCAGCGCGGCGGCCCCCACCGTCACACCCGCCGCGACCAGCGGGGGAGCGAGCAGGCCGGCCAGCAGCAGGACACCACCCAGGAGTACGCCGAGCAGCGCGCCGACGGCCGGGGCGAGCGCCATCGCCGTACCCGCCACCGGGCGATCGATCCGTCCGGCGCGTACCGGCAGGGTGCTGAAGGTGGTGACGGCGAGCCGGACGCCCGCGACGAACCGCGGCTCAGCCGGCACGCCAGCCCGACGCCGCCTGCTCGTCGGCCCCGGTGCGGGTGGGGCCCGGCCCGGCCGGCTCCGGCTCGACGAACTCCGGGTCGGTGTCGTCGGGCCCGGGGTACGCCGGCTCGTCGTCGGTGTAGTCGGGCGCCGGCTCGTCGGTGCCGTCCGGGTCGGCGTCGCCGCCGAGCGACGGGTGGACCGGCAGCGCGGCGGCCAGCGCCAGCACCGAGCGCAGCATGGGGAGTGCGACCAGGGCGTTCGCGCCCTCGCCGAGGTCCAGCCGGAGGTCGAGCAGGGGCTCGAGGCCGAGCACGTCGGCCGCCAGCCGCACCGCGGGGTGCTGGCCGTGGTCGGCCAGCAGGCACCAGTGCCGCGCCTGCCCGGCCAGGTCGCGGCTGATCATCCCGGCCGCCAGGCCGACCGGCCCGTCCAGCAGCACCGGCACCCGCCGGGCGGTCGCACCCAGCAGCACGCCGGTGGCCACCGCCACGTCGCCGCCGCCCAGCTCGGCCAGCACGTCCTTGGCGGAGCGCGGCGAGCGGCGGGTGCGGTGCAGGGCGTCCCGCACGGCCGCGCAGCGGACCATCCAGGCCGCGTCGTCGATCTCGCCGGAATCGGTGATCACCCGACCCAGCACCGCCGGCGGTTCCGCGCCCGCGGTGGCCGCCAGCACGGCCGCCGCCGCCGCCTCGGTGCCGGCACCGCACGCGCCCAGGACCAGCAGTTGTACGCCCGCGTCGGCCGCCTGCTCGGCCAGCCGCCAGCCGTAGCGCAGTGCCGACTCGACCTGCTCGCCGGCCAGCGCCGGCTCGGTCTCCATCGGGGCGGCGGCCGGTGTGTCCACCACCTGGAGGCTCGCGCCGGCCTCGGCGGCCAGCCGGGCCAGCGCGCCCCGACCGGCGCGGGCCTGCGCGGCGCGGCGTGCCGACTCGCCGGCGACGGTGCCGGCGGACGCGCCGCCCGCGTGGTCGCCGTTGAGCAGCAGCACCCGTACCGAACCCCAGGCGGACGGGGTCGACGTGCCCTGCGTGGCGGCGGCGAAGCCGACCACCCGGTCCAGGACGCCCAGCCCGGCGCCCGGCACGTCAAGGGTGGCCAGCCGGTCCACCGCCTGCGGGCCCGCGTACTCGTCGGGCATCGGCAGCTCCATGCCCGGCTGGATGACCAGTCCGGTGGCCACCATCGGTAGCGCCATGGTCGGCGCGGCCCAGGGGTTGCCGGGCTCCTGGTTCGGGGCGACCGGCGGGGTGTGGGTCAGGACCTCGGGGAGCTGCACCTCGGGCGTCGGCTCGGCGTCACCCAGGCTCGCAGCGGCGCTCCGGCCCGGGGCGGCCTGGCCGGCGGCGACGGCGTGTCTCCCGGTCGCGGCCACCGGCGCGGACGGGGTCGAGGCGGGGGCCGCCGTCGGCTTCAGCCAGGCGGGCTGACCGGCGACCACCAGCACCACGGCGTCGCAGGCGTCCGCGACCGCGCGGTTGGCCGCGCCGAGCGCGTCGGTGAACGCCCGCCCCAGCGGGGTCGTCGGCACCAGCGACAGCCCCACCTCGGGGCTGACCAGCACCACGCGGGCCGCGCAGCCGCGGATCGCCTCGGCCAGCTCGGCGATCGTCGCCACGTCGTCGGCGGGCTGGTGCTCCGGGTCGAGCAGCACGGTCACCCAGCCGCCCAGGTCGTCCACGAGCAGCGTCTCGGTCGGCTCGGCGGACGCGAGCACGTCCGCCAACCGGCGCGGCTCCCCGGCGGTCTCCTCGGTGGTCCAGCTACCCGGGCGGCGGGCGCGGTGCGTCGCCAGTCGGGTCGCCCACTCGGTGTCCTCGGGGTCGCCCTCCGGCGCGGTGGCGACATAGCGGACCACCGGCGCGTCGGCGACCAGGGACTCGGCGAACTCGGACTTGCCGGACCGGATACCGCCGAGCACCAGGACCGTGTTCCACCCGTCAACGGACATGCCCGTACCTTAAGGCCGCCCGGGGTCGCTCTGCCTGCCGGCCCGGCGCTCACGCGACGGGTGAGGAGCCGTCCCGCCTCGGGCCGACTACGCTGGCGGGGGTTCGTCCCACCGGGACTTCAGCGGCGAGGGGAGACGCGGCATGGCGTGGAGCTGGCGGTACGAGGGCACGGACGGTCAGCCGGTCGAGGGACCGGCGGAGTCGTTCGGCAGCCAGGCCGACGCCGAATCCTGGATCGGTCAGACCTGGCGTGAACTCGCTTCGTCCGGCGTCACCTCGGTCGCGCTCGTCGAGGACGACCGGGTCGAGTACCGGATGAGCCTGCTGCCCACGGCCGAGTGATGGCGTACGACCGGCCGGACGACAAGCTGGTCCTCGGCGTGCCGAAGGCGGCGTTCCGGCCCAGCCCGGTCTTCCTCGGCCTGGTCGCGCTCTTCGTGGTCAGCGGGGTGCTGGCCTTCAACGGCTACGGCAGCGTCCGCTTCGACGTGTTCCTGTTCGTGGTCTCCGGCTGGCTGGTGTCCCTCTGCCTGCACGAGTACGCCCACGCGGTGGTGGCCTACCGGGCCGGCGACCGGGACATCGCCCACCGTGGCTACCTCACGCTCAACCCGTTCAAGTACACCCACCCGTTGCTGTCGATCGTGCTGCCGGTGGTGGTGGTGCTGCTCGGCGGCATCGGCCTGCCCGGCGGGGCGGTGTGGGTGGACCGGCACGCGATTCCGGGACGGCTGCGGCACACCCTGGTGAGCCTCGCCGGCCCGGCGACGAACGTGCTGTTCACGTTGCTGCTGGTGCTGGCGGTCCGACTCGGCGCGACCTCGGGTGGTCGGGTCGAGTTCTGGGCCGGGCTGGCGCTGCTGGCGTTCCTGCAACTCACCGCGAGCGTGCTCAACCTGCTGCCGGTGCCGGGCCTGGACGGCGGCAACATGATCCAGCCGTGGCTCAATCCACAGTGGCGCCGGATGTACGACCTGTTCGCCCCGTACGGCTTCATCCTGCTCTTCGCACTGCTGTGGAACCCGCGCCTCGGCGGCTGGTTCTTCGACGCGGTCTTCGCGGTCGGTGACCTGCTCGGCCTGCCGTCCTGGCTGTACGCCGCCGGCCTCGACCTGATCCGCTTCTGGCAGAGCTGAGCCGCCGGACCCGCGTCAGGGCCGCTGCGCGGGGGACTCGGTCTTCGCCGCGTCCCGCTCGGTGACCGGCTCGACGATGTCGTCGATGGCCTTGAGCAGCTCGGCGTCCAGCTTCACGCCGGCCGCCTTCACGTTGTCGTGCACCTGCTCGGGGCGGGACGCCCCGATGATCGCCGACGACACGTTCGGGTTCTGCAACACCCACGCCACGGCGAGCTGGGCCATGCTCAGGCCGGCCTGCTCGGCGAGCGGCTTGAGCTGCTGCACCCGGGTGAGCACGTCGTCGTTCATGAACCGGGCGATGAAGTTCGCGCCGGACTTCTCGTCGGTGGCGCGGGAGCCGGCCGGCGGCGGCTGCCCCGGCAGGTACTTACCGGAGAGCACGCCCTGCGCCATCGGCGACCAGACGATCTGACCGATGCCCAGTTCCTCGCTGGCCGGTACGACCTCGGCCTCGATGACCCGCCACAGCATCGAATACTGCGGCTGGTTCGAGACCAGCGGGACGTGCAGCTCCCGGGCCAGCGGGTGGGCGGCGCGCAGCTGCTCGGCGGTCCACTCGGAGACGCCGATGTAGTGCGCCTTACCGGAGTGCACGACGTCGGCGAACGCCTCCATCGTCTCCTCCAGCGGCGTGCTGTAGTCATACCGGTGGGCCTGGTACAGGTCCACGTAGTCGGTACGCAGCCGACGCAGCGAGCCGTTGATCGACTCCATGATGTGCTTGCGGGACAGGCCACGGTCGTTGCGACCCGGCCCGGTCGGCCAGTAGACCTTGGTGAAGATCTCCAGGCCCTCGCGACGCTCGCTCTCCAGCGCCCGGCCGAGCACGTCCTCGGCCCGGGTGCCGGCGTACACGTCGGCGGTGTCGAAGGTGGTGATCCCCGCGTCGAGGGCGGCCCGCACACACGCGAACGCCGCATCCTCCTCGACCTGGGAACCGTGGGTGATCCAGTTGCCGTACGAGATCTCGCTGACCATCAGGCCGGAGCGGCCCAGGTGTCGGAATTCCATGTCCCGACCCTAACTCCGGTGGATCATGATCGCCGAGCGCGGTTCAGAGCACCGGGCTGGCGTCGGTCAACAGTCGGTCGATCTCCTCCAGCACCGTGGCGCGATCGGGGTGCACCAGATCGATCAGCGGCGCGCCGCGACGGTCCAGCGCACCCCACCGGCCGCCGCCGCCGACCAGGAACGCCACCGGATGGATGACCACCGTCGGGTACGACGGCGGCACCACCTGCGTGCCCGCGCGATCCACCACACCGCGCCGGCCGCCCACGTCGACGACCGCGAGACCCTCGTCGGTGAAGCCGTCGACAGGTCCCGCGTCGGTCAACTCGGTGACGAAGGCGTGGTAGCGGGTCGGCACCACGATCCGTCCGGTCCGGTCGACCGCCCCCCAGCCGTCGCGCTTCACGGCCGCCAGCCCACGGCGGAACGGCCGCACGTCGGCGAAGTTCGGCGGAACCTGCACCGCGCCCGTCGGGTCGATCGCCGTCCACCCGCCGTCGGTGACCACCCAGGCCAGGCCGTCGCTGAACGGGCGCACCGCCCGGTACGACGGCGGGATCACCGTCGTACCCAACATGTTGATCAGCGACCACCGGTCGGTGTCCGGCCGCCGGACCCAGGCCAGCCCGTCGTGGAACGGTTGCGCCTCCGCGTACCGGGCGGGAACGGCGACCTCACCGGCCTGGTCGACGTAACCCCACAGCGCTCCGTCGCGGTCGGGCTGCGGGGGCCGGTCCCGATCGAGCACCTCGTCCCGACCCCGGGGGTACGGCCCGAAGCCGTCCGCCGAGGCTCGCACGGTGACCGCGTCGAGGGCCACCCGGACCCGGTCCAGCAGCTCGGCGTCGGCCGCGCCGCGCAGGTCGAGCGCCCGCTCGAAGTGCTGGCAGGCCTCCATCAGCCGGCCCTGGTCGTAACAGCAGCGCCCGGCGTGCTCGTGCAGCGCGGCGCGCAGCCGGTCGGGCAGCTCGACCGAGTTGGCCTCGGCGAACAGCTGGTCGGCCTCGGCGAAGTCGCCGCGCCAGCGCAGGACGTGCGCCAGCCGCGCCTGTGCCAGCGCGGTCCGGCGCAGCTCACCGGTGGCCTCCGCGTAGGTGAGGGCGAGGCGTCCGTCGGCCAACGCGTCGTCGAGGTCGCCGAGGATCCGCGAGGTCACCGCCCGCAGGCTGAGCAGTCGCGCGCGGGCCCGGTTGTCGACGGCGGTACCCAACTTCTCGGTCAGCCGCCGCCGGATGGCCCGCATGCCGTCCGGCTCGGTCAGCTCCTCGCGCAGGGTCACCGGGTCCAGCCGCCACCGGTACGCGGCCAGGACCTGCTCCGGGTCGCCCTCGTCGGACAGGGACGGGCCCGCCGGCTCCGCAGCGGCGGCCGGCGGCGCCGACACCGGCGCGTCCACCTCGGACGACGGGTCACGCGGCCCGGGAATGACGGCGGCCGGTACGGCGGAGACGGGCTTGCCGGCAGCGGGTGGCGCGGAGACCGGTACGTCCGCGATCGGCGCGACGGTGGCTTCCGAGCCGGTTGCCTCGGGGCTGGGCGGGGATGCCGCCGGCGGCCCGGAGTCGGGTTCGGTGGCGGCGGGTGGCGTGGCGACGGCTTCGGCGGCGGCCGGCGCGGCGACGGGCTCGGTGGTGGCGGGTGGCGCGACGGGCTCGGTGGTGGCGTGCGTCGCGGGGACGGGCTCCGCCTCGGCCGGTGGCGTCGAGGCGGACTCGGGGGCGGCGGGTGGCGTCGGGGTGGGTTCGAGGGCCGCGGGTGGCGCGGAGACCGGTTCGTCCGCGATTGGCGCGACGGTGGGTTCCGGGTCGGGTGGCCCGGCGTCGGCGAAGGCGGGTGCCGGGCCGGCGCTCTCCGCTGCGGCGTCCGGCGCGTAACGGTAATCGGATGCGGCATCGGGCGGCGCCGAGGTGGACGTCGCGTAGTCGGTCGTGGTCGCGGCGGGCGGCGCTGAGACGGGTGCGGTGGGCGGTGCCGAGACGGGTGTGGCGTAGTCGGTCGTGGTCGTGGTGGGTGGTGCCGACACCGGCGCGGCGGGCGGTGCCGAGATGGGCGTCGCGTAGTCGGTCGTGGTCGTGGGCGGTGCCGACACCGGCGCGATGGACACTGCCGAGACGGGCGTGGCCGGCGGTGCCGAGGTGGGCGTCGCGTAGCCGGTCGTGGTGGGCGGTGCTGACACCGGCGCGGCGGGCGGTGCCGAGACGGGGTCGGGTACCTCGTCGAGGTCGTCCGCAACGGACCCGTCCGGCCACTGCGGCGTCTCGCCGGAGACCGGCCGGTGGTCCGGGATGGAGGCTTCCTCGACCGGCGCAGGCCGGTGGTCCGTTGCCTCGCTCAGGTCGTCCGACCAGGCGAGCGGCGCGACCGGAGTGGTTTGCGCCGGGGGTCCGGATACCGGCTCCGGTCCGCTCCGGGGCGGCTCGGCGGCGGACGTCCCCTGGTCGACCAACTCGCCGGGCCAGGATGGACGCTCGGCGGCGGACGTCCCGAACGGCGGCGCGGAGACGGGCGGGCCCGAGACGGGCGCAGCCGATACCGGCGCGTCCGGAACGGGCGGTGCGGAGACGGGCGGTGCGGAGACGGGCCGCGCGGTGGCGGGTGGTGCGGACACCGGTCGGGTCGGTGGCGGGTCGAACAGGTCGGCGGGTGGTTCGGAGACCGGTGCCGCGGCGGCCTCACCGGCGACGTCGGGTCGCTGGTCGTCAACCGGGCGGTCAGCGGCCGGTTCGGCCGACGCAATCGTGTTGTGCCGATCCTCGGTCTCCGGCGAGGACTCCGCCGGTACGCCGACGGGGGCCCGTTCCTCGGTCGCCCCGGCGGCCGTGGCGTCGGTCGTCGGCGGCGTGTCGGTTGCCGTCGACGCGTCCTGCTCGGCTTCGGCCGGCTGGTTGGCGGGGCTGAACCAGGCGTCGGCTCCCTGCGTCGGTGCCGTCGTCGGCTCCGCGGTGGGTGGCGCGGACGCCTCGGTGGGCGTCGGTGGCACGTAGCGACGCGGCACGCCCGGGGCGATCGGGAGTGCCGGCTCGGCGGGGGGTGTGGGAGACGCCGGCGTCGCGTGTGTCGCGGGCGGCTCCGGCCGCTGCCACGTCGGCGGCGGCGCGACGGGCGGGCGGTTGTCCGGGCCGGGGTAGCGCGGTGGCGTGGTGGGCCGGGTGCCCGTCGTCGCGGCGTCGGTGGGCCGGGGGTGTTCGGGCCGGGGGTGTTCGGGTCGGGACGGCGTCGGCTGGCCGTCCGACGACGGGGGATCCACCGGGGCGGGCAGGAACTCCACCCGGAGCCGCGCGGCCGGCGGACCGGAGACCGGCACGTCCGCTGCCGGCGACACCGGCATGCCCGACACCGGCCGGTCGTCCTGCGGTCGGTGGTAGGGAGTGGACGGTCGCTGCTCGTGGTCGGCGGGAGCCGGGGAGACGGGCGTCGCCGACACCGGTCTCGCCCACCCGGCGGCGGGCGAGACCGGCCGGTCCCGACCGGGAGCGGCGGGCGAGATTTGCCGGTCCCGGCCGGGAGCGGCGGGGGAGATCGGCCAGTCCCGGCCCGGGGCGGCGGGCGAGATTTGCCGGTCCCGGCCGGGAACGGCGGGCGACACCGGCCGCTCCGGCGACACCGGCCGCTCCGGCGACACCGGCCGAGCCGGAGTCACCCGGTCGGCGCCCGGCGCGGCCGGGGAGATCGGCGTGGGCGGGACCGGCGCGGCCGGGGAGACGGGGGTGGGTGGGACCGGGGTGTCCCGGCGGTAGCTGGGCGACGCGCTCGCGGCGGGGCGCGCCTGCCGTTCGTCGTAGCGAGGAGGCTCCACCGGTGGCCGTGCCGGGCCGGTGGGCGGTCGCGACCCGACCCGCGGCTCGGTGTCGCGGCGCGGCTCGGGCCGGTAGCCCGGCTCCCGGGTGCGGTCCGGATGCACCGGCCCGGGCGCCGGCCAGGGCAGGCCCGCGCCGGAGCGGGGCTCGCGGTAGGCGTCGTCGCGGCGGGTCTCTTCCCGGTACGGCTCCGGTCGGGCCGTCTCGCGCGGGCGACGGTCCGGGTACGCGTCGGCGCGCGCTGCCGCCTCGCGGGGGTGCTGGCGGTGCGGGTCGACGTCGTGACGGCGACGGTCGTCGTCGCGGCGGGGCTGCTCCGCCTCCGGTTCGAGGCGGCGTCGCCGTCCACCCTCGGAGGTCTGGGGCGGCCCGAGCACCTCGTCCGGCCGACGCTGCCGCTCGGCGGACACGCCCGGTCCGGCCTCCGCTCGGGACCTGTCGTCGACAACGGCCCGCTCTGCCTGGCGGACGTCGTCGGGCCAGCGTTCGGGTCGGCGGGCGTCGTCGGCCAGGCCGCGTTCGGGTCGGCGCGTGTCGTCGGCCAGGCCGCGTTCGGGTCGGCGCGTGTCGTCGGCCAGGCCGCGTTCCGGTCGGCGCGTGTCGTCGGCCAGGCGGCGCTCGGGTCGGCGCGTGTCGTCGGCCACGCCGCGTTCCGGGCGACGGGCGTCGTCGGGCCAGCGCTCCGGGCGGCGGGCGTCCTCGTCCGGGCGGCGCTCCGGTCGGCGCAGGTCGTCGGGGCGGCGGTCGGGCTGGCCGTCGGCACGGTAGCGGGAGCGGCTGTCGACGGGTGCCCACTGGCCCGGACCCTCGGCGGCCCAGCCGTCGGTCGGGCGGCTCTCGGGGCTGCGGGCCGGGCGGCTGCCGTACCCGTCGCCGGGCTGCCGGTCGTGGGCGGCGGGTCGCTCCGACGTGCCGCGTCGGCGCGGTGGCTCGTCCGGCTCGGCCACCCAGCCGGAGTCGCCGCGGGGCGTCGCGGAGTAGGGGCCGGGGGAGACCGGCGGCGACGTCGGGTACGCCCGGTCCCGGTCGGGTGGCTCGGGTCGACGGCGGCGGCTGTCGTACCCCTCGGAAGCGGGCTGGTCGCGGTGCCACGCGGCCTCCCGGCCAGGGACCCGGTCGTCGCTGGCGCGTCGGTCGGACCAGGCGGTACGCCGGTCCGACTCGGGGGAGCGGCGCTCCTCGCGCCGGGGCGGCTCGGGGAGCGGCCGGCGGTACGGCTCATGGTCGTAGTACGCGGTCTCGGATCGGCCGGGGCGCGACGCGTCGGACGTCCGCTCGTCGCCGCGCGGCCAGCCGTAGGGCTGGTCCGGCTCGTCGTCCGCCCGCCATCGGCCGTCCGGCTCGGCGGGAGGTTCGTCGGCCCAGGATCGGCCGAGGTAGGTGCCGTCCGGGCGGGTGGGCGCGAGCGGCGGCACCTCGGCCCGGCCGACCGCGCTCGCCCGTCCGCGCGGCGGCGGGGACTGGTGGGCGGCGCCGATGTCGCCGGGGTAGCGCTGACCGGGGAACTGGGGTTGCCATTCGGTGGTCGGTTCGACCA
Organism: Micromonospora sp. bgisy143; assembly: GCF_057708145.1. Lineage (NCBI taxonomy): Bacteria > Bacillati > Actinomycetota > Actinomycetes > Micromonosporales > Micromonosporaceae > Micromonospora > Micromonospora sp. bgisy143. Next base: position 56,490 of record NZ_JBYIRN010000026.1, on the reverse strand, counting down.
CCCAGGACGGTTCGTTCGGATCCCGCCACCGGTCGGTGTAGCGGCCGTTCATCCGTCGAGCCCGTCGCCACACCCGACCGTTCGGCCGCTCCCCGTCGACGGTGCGGTGGCCGGGCTCGTGTCCCGCTGGCCGTTGGGCGTCCGGTCGCCGCCTGCCACGCTCCGGTGGCCGGCTCGCGTCCGCTCGCTCACGGCGTTGTCACCTCGTTGCACATTGTCGCGCTGGGGCCTCGCGTGCCGGTCGGGTCGCCCGTTCCGGCAGGGCGTGGCTGCGGATGGAGGGTAACGGCGCGGGCTCGCCCACCGCCACTGTGGTGCCGCCCACGAGCGCAAACGTTATCCGATGGTTCCGGACATTTAGGTCGATAACCCAATCTGGCCTTCGACGATACCCCACCCGTCGCCCCCGACGAACCGGTGCACCGGGTCAGGGATGCTCCATGACGAGGACGGCGAACGTCCCGGGGACCAGCGCCTCGTACCGGTGCGGCAGGTCACCGGGGAACATCGCGTAGTCACCGGGGCCGAGTTCGACCACCTCGCTCTCGGGCCCCACGCGCAGCCGTCCGGCGGCCACCACCACGTGCTCCACGCTGTGCGGCGTGTGTCCGTCCGCCTCCCGGATCGCGCCCGGCTCCAACTCGATCAGGTAGATGTCCCGGCGTACCTGCGCCGTCCCGGCGCTGAGCAGCGTCCCGGTGAAGTCGGCCTGCTCGGAGCGGACCCGGGGCCCCTGGCCGGCGCGGATCACCCGCAGGTCGTCGGCCGCCGGCTCCACGAGCCGGCTGAGCGGTACGCCAAGCGCCGTGCCGATCGCCCACAGCGTCTCCATACTCGGGTCACCGGTCCCCGCCTCCATGGTTGCGAGCGTGGACTCGGCCAGCCCCGCCCGGGCGGCCAACTCGGTCAGCGAGACACCGGCCCGCTCGCGCTCGCGGCGCACGGCGGCGGCGACGCTGGCCGACGGTTCTCCGGGCATGCGTGTTCGCTCCACTGGGTCACGTTCGCGGTCACGAACAACGGGCGACCTGTTCACCGTGCTGGACTACGCGCACGGTACAACGAACGGCGACCCTCCGACGTCCGTTGCCGGCAAAGCGCCCAGCGCGAGATGTCGCCGGAATCAGACCTTGTCGCCGAGCTGCACCGCGGGCGCCGGAGCGCGCATCCGCCGGAAGGTGATCGAGCGCATCACGGCGTAGAGGTAGAGCGAGCCCATCCGCTGGTCGGTCTTCGGGAAGCGCTCCCGGACCAACTTGCTGATCTTGCGGCAGATCAGTACCGAGTCGACCACCACGCCCAGGGCCAGGGCGCCCCAGAGGATGTTGGAGATCAACCGGACCACCGGCGGCATCGCGGCGTTCGAGCCGATCAGCACGATCAGCGCGCCACCGAAGAACCAGGTGCCGACGGTACGACGGGAGTCGACCACGTTGCGCGCCAGCAACCGCTCCGGGCCCCGGTCGCGGGGGCCACCCTCGCGGCGGAACTCGGCCGAGGCTTCCGCGCGCAGTTGACGACGCCGCTCCCGCTCCTCCTCCTTGGTGAGGGGGCGGCTCGGACCGGCCGGACGCCGGCCGACCGTCGGCCGCTTCGGCGTCTCCCGGCCCTTGGCCGGGGTGTAGCCCCGGGGACGCTCGGCGGTCTCCTCGGGGGTCACCGAGGTGACGGCCTCGTCGACGAGGTCGGTGGACTTGCTGCGGCGAAAGAGCGACGGCACGCGGCAAGGGTAGCCAACGGTCCGCGCCCGGTGCACATCGCGGTGTTACGGCGACGGCTCCAGGTCGCAGTGCGACCTGGAGCCGTCGGGGCCGAACGATTGGTGCGGGAGGTTACGGGCGCTCGGCGTGCGCGCCGAGGTCGGCGAGCTTCGCCTCGAAGTCCTCGTAGCCCCGGTTGATCAGGTCGACGCCGTACACCCGGGAGGTGCCCTCGGCCGCGAGCGCCGCGATCAGGTGACTGAAACCGGCCCGCAGGTCCGGGATGACCAGGTCGGCGGCGTGCAGCTTGCTCGGCCCGGCGATCACCGCCGAGTGCTTGAAGTTGCGCCGGCCGAAGCGGCACGGGGTGCCGCCGAGGCAGTCCCGGTAGACCTGGATGTTGGCGCCCATCGAGTTCAGCGCCTCGGTGTAGCCGAGCCGCTGCTCGTAGACCGTCTCGTGCACGATCGACAGGCCGCGGGCCTGTGTCAGCGCCACGACCAGCGGCTGCTGCCAGTCGGTCATGAAGCCCGGGTGCACGTCGGTCTCCAGCGCCACCGCGTTCAGCTCGCCGCCCGGGTGCCAGAAGCGGATGCCGCCCTCCTGGCCCGGGTCGCCCAGCTTCGGCGCGCGCGCGTCGGTGACCTCGTACTCGCCGCCGACCGACCGGAAGATGTTCAGGAAGGTCATCATGTCGGCCTGCTGCGCGCCGAGCACCTCGACGTGACCACGGGTGGCCAGCGCGGCGGCGGCCCAGCTCGCGGCCTCGATCCGGTCCGGGATCGGCCGGTGGGTGTAGCCGTGCAGCTTCGGCACGCCCTGGATCTCGATCACCCGGTCGGTGTGGACCTTGATGATCGCGCCCATCTTCTGCAGGATGCAGATCAGGTCGATGATCTCCGGCTCGACGGCGGCGTTCCGCAGCTCGGTGACGCCCTCGGCCATGACCGCGGTCAGCAGCACCTGCTCGGTGGCGCCCACGCTCGGGTACGGCAGGGCGAACTTGGTGCCGTGCAGCCCGTTCGGCGCGGACAGGTGCAGCCCTTCGGGCCGCTTGTCGACGGTCGCGCCGAACTCCCGCAGCGCCTGCAGGTGGAAGTCGATCGGACGCGGGCCGATGTGGCAGCCGCCCAGGTCCGGGATGAACGCGTGCCCGAGGCGGTGCAGCAGCGGCCCGCAGAACAGGATCGGGATGCGGCTGGAACCAGCGTGCACGTTGATCTGGTCGGTGCTGGCGCTCTCCACGTTCGCCGGGTCGAAGACGAGCTCGCCGTCCTCGGCGCCGTCGGTCACCTTGACGCCGTGCAGACCGAGCAGACCCCGGACCACCTCGACGTCTCGGATCTTCGGCACGTCGAACAGCCGGCTCGGGCTGTCGCCCAGCAGTGCGGCGACCATCGCCTTCGAAACCAGGTTCTTCGCGCCGCGCACGCGGATCCGCCCTTCGAGCGGAGTTCCTCCGTGCACGACCAGGACGTCGTCGGTCAACGCAACCTCCAGCGCGTCGGTGCTGCTGTGTTGATGGTGGGGAGCGTGAACCTTGTCGCTACCCCGGATGCGGCCATATCGAAACGGCCCGCTCGCGTCGTCGCTCCGGCAGCATAGCCCTCGGTGACGAAAAAGGACTCGGTCACACCGGCGTGTGTGGCATTAATCGGTGATCCGGCACTTTTGCGTACCAACGACGTCACGGATCGTGATCACGCACCGGGCAGGGCGAGCATCTGGTCCAGCGCCACCCGCGCGTGGTGGGCGGTGTCGGCGTCCACCGTGATCTGGTTGACCACCCGGCCCGCGACCAGCTCTTCGAGGGCCCACACCAGGTGCGGCAGGTCGATCCGGTTCATCGTCGAGCAGTAGCAGACCGCCTTGTCGAGGAACATGATCTGCTTGTCCGGGTGGGCCAGCGCGAGGCGGCGGACCAGGTTCAGCTCGGTGCCCAGCGCCCACGCCGAGCCGGCCGGCGCCGCCTCGATGGTCTTGATGATGTACTCCGTCGAGCCCACGTAGTCGGCGGCGGTGACCACCTCGTGCCGGCACTCCGGGTGGACCAGCACGTTCACGCCCGGCACCCGCTCGCGTACGTCGTTGACGCTCTCCAGGGTGAACCGGCCGTGCACCGAGCAGTGCCCCCGCCACAGGATCATCTTGGCGTCGCGCAGCTGCTCCGGGGTGAGCCCGCCACCGGGCTTGTGCGGGTCGTAGAGCACGCAGTCGTCGAGCGACAGGCCCATCTCCAGCACGGCGGTGTTGCGGCCCAGGTGCTGGTCCGGCAGGAACAGCACCTTCGAGCCCTGCTCGAACGCCCAGTCCAGGGCGCGCTTGGCGTTGGACGAGGTGCAGACCACGCCGCCGTTGCGGCCGACGAAACCCTTGATGTCCGCCGACGAGTTCATGTACGTCACCGGCACGGTGTCGCCCGCGATGCCCAGCTCGGTCAGCGTGTCCCAGGCGGCCTCGACCTGACCCAGCACGGCCATGTCCGCCATCGAGCAGCCGGCCGCCAGATCGGGCAGGATCACCCGCTGGGTGCCGGTGGTGAGGATGTCGGCGCTCTCGGCCATGAAGTGCACGCCGCAGAAGACGATGTACTCCGCCTCCGGACGGGCCGCCGCCTCCCGGGCCAGCTTGAACGAGTCGCCCGTCACGTCGGCGAACTGGATCACCTCGTCGCGCTGGTAGTGGTGCCCCAGCACGAAGACCTTGCTGCCCAGCTTCGCCTTCGCCGCCGCCGCGCGGGCCACCAGGTCGGGATCGCTGGGCGCCGGCAGGTCGCCCGGACACTCGACGCCGCGCTCGGTGTCGGGGTCGCTGCCCCGGCCGAGCAGCAGCAGAGCCGTCGCCGTGTTGGAGGGTTCCACCCAGGTCGAAGTCACGTAGCCCATGGTCCCACAGCGCGAGCGCGCCGCAGCTCCGCTCGGTGTGTGCTGCCACACTGCTCGGCATGCGCGTGCTGCTCTGCCCGGACAAGTTCGCCGGCACCCTGCCCGCACCGGAGGTCGCCGCGGCGGTGGCCGCCGGTTGGCGCAGCGTCACCGACGGCGACGACCTGCTGATCCGGCCCCTCGCCGACGGCGGCCCGGGCTTCGTCCAGGTGCTCGCCGACGCGCTCGGCGGCCGGCGCCTGCCGGTGTCGACGGTCGACCCGCTGGGCCGTCCGGCGGCGGGTGAGATCCTGCTCACCGCCGACGGCGCGACCGCCTACCTGGAGAGCGCCCAGGCGTGCGGACTGCACCTGCTCACCGACGCCGAGCGCGACCCGAAGGCCACCACGTCGTACGGGCTGGGTCTGCTGGTCACCGCCGCCGTGGAGAGCGGGGCCCGGACGGTGGTGATCGGGCTGGGCGGCTCCGCCACCAACGACGCCGGCGCCGGCATGCTGGCCGCGCTGGGCGTGACGCCCCTGGACGCCGCCGGCGCCGCCCTGCCGTACGGGGGAGCCGCGCTGGCCGCGGTCGACGGGCTGGACGGCGTACCCCGGTTGCGGGGTGTCCGGCTGGTCGCCGCCACCGACGTGGACAACCCGCTGCTCGGCCTGCACGGCGCGAGCAACGTCTTCGGGCCGCAGAAGGGCGCCGACCGGGCCGACGTGCTGCTGCTCGACGCCGCCCTCGAGCGCTTCGCGGCGGTGTTGGAGCGGGACCTGCCCGGCTGCCCGGCGGAACTGGGCGTGCTGTCCGGCGGCGGGGCGGCCGGCGGCCTCGGCGCGGCCATCCTCGCGCTCGGTGGCGGCTGCGAGTCCGGTATCGGCCTGGTCACCCGGGCCGTCCGGTTGGACGCCGCCCTGGACGCCGCCGACCTGGTGATCACCGGGGAGGGGTCGTTCGACCACCAGTCGCTGCGCGGCAAGGTCGTCGCCGGGGTGGCCGGGGCCGCCCGGGACCGGGGGGTGCCCTGTGTGGTGCTCGCCGGCCAGGTCAGCACCGGTCGGCGGGAGGCCGCCTCGGCCGGGGTGACCGACGCGTACAGCCTGGTGGAGCACTTCGGCGGTGAGGCGGCCGGCGGGCTCGACGCGGCGCTGAGCCGCCCCGCCGACGGGCTGCGCGAACTGGGCGCCCGACTGGCCCGGCAGTGGAGCCGCTGAGCGTCCCACCAGGGGTGGGGTCCCGCCACGCGGGTACCTCCGGCCGGAGCGGCGTACGATCGGAACTGGACCACAACCGGGAATCACTGGACGGCGTGCGATGTTGGCCAGTGCGTCCGGACCCAAAACCGCGCAGGGAGACTTCCACGTGACCACGCCAGCGCAGACCGAGTCGACCGAGGCCCAGGCCCCTACTTCCGTCGTCCTCACCGACGTCGCGGCGCAGAAGGTCAAGGCCCTGATCGAGCAGGAGGGCCGCGACGACCTGCGGCTCCGGGTCGCGGTGCAGCCGGGCGGCTGCTCCGGCCTGCGGTACCAGCTCTTCTTCGACGAGCGTTCGCTCGACGGTGACGTCGTCACCGACTTCGGCGGCGTCGAGGTCGTCGTCGACCGGATGAGTGCCCCGTACCTGGCGGGCGCGACGATCGACTTCGCCGACCGGATCGACGCCCAGGGCTTCACCATCGACAACCCCAACGCGGGCAACTCCTGCGCCTGCGGCGACTCGTTCAACTAGAGCCCACGCGCCACCGACGACGGGGCGGTCCCACCGGGACCGCCCCGTCGTCGTACCTGGCCCCGCAACGCTGGTGACCAGCCGGTTGCCGTTGCCTGACCGACCGGACACCCCCGGGTTGCCGGGCCGGTAGGCTGACCGCGCCCTGCTCCCGACCCTGAGGGTTGACATGAAGATCGCCGTGACCGGCTCGATCGCCACCGATCACCTGATGAGCTTCCCGGGTCGCTTCGCCGACCAGCTCATCGCCGATCAGCTGCACAAGGTTTCGCTCTCCTTCCTGGTGGACGACCTGGTGCTCCGCCGTGGTGGGGTGGCGGCGAACATCTCCTTCGGCATGGGCCAGCTCGGGCTGCGCCCGGTGCTGCTCGGGGCGGTCGGGGCCGACTTCGCCGACTACCGCTCCTGGCTGGAGCGGCACGGCGTGGACTGCGACTCGGTGCACATCAGTGAGGTCGCGCACACCGCCCGGTTCGTGTGCACCACCGACACCGACATGTGCCAGATCGCCTCGTTCTACGCGGGCGCCATGAGCGAGGCGCGCAACATCGAACTGGCCCCCGTCGCCGACCGGCTCGGCGGACTGGACCTGGTGCTGGTCAGCGCGAACGACCCGGAGGCGATGCTGCGGCACTCGGCCGAGTGCCGCACCCGCGGGTACGCGTTCGCCGCCGACCCCTCCCAGCAGCTCGCCCGGATGCCCGGCGAGGACGTGGTGGCGCTGATCGAGGGCGCCGAGTACCTGATGACCAACGACTACGAGAAGTCGCTGTTGCAGAGCAAGGCGCAGCTCAGCGACGAGCAGTTGCTGGACCTGGTCAAGGTGCGGGTCACCACGCTGGGCAAGGACGGTGTGGAGATCGCCGGCCGGGGCTTCGACCCCATCCACGTACCCATCGCCCGGGAGATCCGGGCCGTCGACCCGACCGGGGTCGGCGACGGCTTCCGGGCCGGCTTCTTCACCGCGCTCTCCTGGGGCCTCGGCCTGGAGCGGGCCGCCCAGGTCGGCTCGCTGCTGGCCACGCTCGTCCTGGAGACGGTCGGCACCCAGGAGTACGACGTCCGCCGCGACCTGTTCGTCAAGCGCCTCGCCGAGTCCTACGGCGACGAAGCAGCAGAAGAAATCCGCCCCCACCTCCTCCCGTAACCCCGCCCCGCGCCCCCGCCCCGCGCCCCCGCGCCCCACACCTCTCGCCGATCTTGCACTTTGTGTCGAAGTTTCGCGGCTCTTGTCCGCTCTTGTCGCGACAGAAAGTGCAAGATCGCGGGGGTATAGGGGGGCGGGGAGGGGAGAGGGGGCTAGTGGGTGCGGCGGAGGTCGTAGGCGGGGCCTTCGGGGCCTGTCAGGGCACCCAGGAACTCCTGGCCGCGCATTCGGCACCAGGCCGGGATGTCCACGGCCGCGGCCGGGTCGTCGGCGAGTACCCGTACGACCGTGCCGACCGGCACCTCGGGCATCCGCCGGGCCGCCGCGATCACCGGGAGCGGGCACCGCTGACCCCGGCAGTCGATCACCTCGTCCGGCATCGTCACAGCCCGACCACCCCGGCGTCGGCCCGCAGCCCGGCGACGATCCCGGGCAGCTCGGCGAGGAACCGCTCGACGTCCTCCTCGGTCGTGTCCCGGTGCAGGCTGACCCGTACGTTGCCGTGCGAGAGCACCCCCATCGCCTCCAACACGTGCGACGGCCGCAGCGTCGACGACGTGCAGGACGAACCGGACGACACCGCGAACCCGCGCCGGTCCAGCGCGTGCAGCAGGGTCTCGCCGTCGACGTACAGGCAGGAGAACGTCACCAGGTGCGGCAGCCGCAGCACCGGGTCGCCGACCACCTCCACGTCGGGCACCTGGGCCGCCACCCGCGCCCGGATCCGGTCCACCAGCGGGGACAGCCGGGCCTGCTCGGCGGCCGCGTCGGCCGCCGCCGCGCGCAGGCTCGCCGCCGCCGCCACCACCGCGGGCAGGTTCACCACCCCGGGGGTACGACCACCCTCCCGCTCGTCGGCCGGCCACGGCGACTCCCAGCGGGTGCCCTTGCGCACCGCCAGCAGCCCCACCCCGGGTGGCCCGCCCCACTTGTGCGCGCTGGCGCTGAGCACCGACCAGCCGGCCGGCAGCGGCACCCGCCCGACCGACTGCGCCGCGTCCACGTACAGCGGCACCCCGACCTCCGCGCACACGGCCGCCGCCTCGGCGACCGGCTGCACGGTGCCCACCTCGTGACTGGCGCTGATCAGCGCGGCCAGCGCGACCCCGGGCGCCCGGACGGCGTCCGACCAGGCGGCCAGGTCCAGCCGACCCACCCGGTCCACGGGTACGGAGGTGGCGGCGCCGCCGGCCGCGACGTGCCGCTCGGCGGCGTGCAGCACGGCGGAGTGCTCGATCGCCGAGTGCACCAGGGTCGCCCCGACCCGACGCCGTCCCGCCAGCGCGCCGAGCACCGCGCCGTGGGCTGCGGTCGTACCGCTGGGGGTGAAGGACAGCTCGTCGGCGCGGACGCCGAGCGTCTGCGCGGCGGCCTCGCGGGCGGCGTCCAGCAGTTGTCGCGCACGGCGTGCCTGGCCGTAGAGCTTTCCCGGGTCGGCCCAACCGTCCTCCAGGGCCGCCAGCAGCGCCTGCCGGGCGACCGGATGCAGCGGCGCGGCCGTCGCCGCGTCCAGGTAGACCGGGGATGCGCTCATGGCGCCTTAGGTTATCGCGACGTTATGCCCAGGATCCCCCCGATGGGGGCGGACAGTGACCCCACCACGGTCGAGTCCGTCATGGTCGAGTAATCTGCGACCGTCGGTGACGCCTTTGCCGCCGGTGCTGACGAAGGACGCACCGCGGCGCGCTAGGGAGGCAGGACCAGGTGGTCGCAAGGAGTTCGGAGGTACGGCCGACGGCCGTACGGCACGGTGCTGCCCCACGGGTCGGTGGACGCCGGGGACGTGGTGCCGGTCGGCTGGCCGGGCTCGGTCTCGGGGGCGTGGCTCTGCTGGTTCTGCTCACGGGCTGTGACGTCGGCAAGACGTTCGGCGGCTTCGGTTGGCCCCAGGGCGGCATCACCCCCGAGTCGCACCGGATGTACGACCTGTGGATCGCCTCCTGCGTCGCCGCGCTCGCGGTCGGCGTCTTCGTGTGGGGCCTGATCTTCTGGTGCGTCGTGCGGTACCGCAAGCGCGGCAACGCGCTGCCGGTGCAGACCCGCTACAACCTGCCGATGGAGTTCCTCTACACCATCGCGCCGATCCTGATCGTCTCCGTGCTCTTCTACTACACGGCGATCGTGCAGACCGACGTCGACAAGCTGTCGAAGAACCCGGACGTCACGGTTGAGGTCGTCGCGTTCAAGTGGAACTGGCAGTTCAACTACCGTGACGGGCAGGGCACCGAGGCCAAGACCACCGCGTCGACGCTCGGCACCAGCGAGGTCATCCCGGTGCTCGTGCTGCCGACCAACCGGTCCATCCGGTTCGAGGAGACCAGCCGCGACGTCATCCACTCCTTCTGGGTGCCGGAGCTGCTGTTCAAGCGGGACGTCATGCCCGGCAAGATCCGCAACGTGTTCGAGGTCTCCAGCCTCGACGCCGAGGGCGCGTACGTCGGCCGCTGCGCCGAGCTGTGCGGCAGCTACCACGCGTTCATGAACTTCGAGCTGCGGGTCGTCTCGCCGGAGAAGTACGACCAGTTCCTCGCGGCCAAGCAGGGCGGCAAGTCCACCCAGGAGGCGCTGGCCCAGATCGGCGAGGAGCCGTACGCGCAGACCACCAAGCCGTTCGACACCCGACGGACGCAGAGCAACTTCAACCCGGACAGCGCTCCGGCCGGCACGGGAAGCTGAGGCAGCCGCATGAAGACCGAGTGGCGTATCTTCCTGATCATCGCCGGTTTCCTCTTCGGCGCCACCATCCTCTACGGCGCCTGGACGCACGGTGAGTCCGGCAACATCGAGTGGGTGGGCACCGTAGCCCTGGCGCTGTCGTTCCTGCTCTGCTCGATGTGCGGTGGCTTCTTCTGGTTCGTCTCCCGGCGTATCGACCTGCGCCCCGAGGACCGGGCCGACGCCGAGATCTCCGACGGCGCCGGCGAGGTCGGCTTCTTCAGCCCGGGCAGCTACTGGCCGTTCGGTCTGGCGCTGGCCGCCGCAATCGCCGCGCTGGGCATGGTGTTCTGGCAGTTCTGGCTGATCGGCCTCGGCCTGGTGGCGGTCGTCTTCGCCGCCTGCGGCCTGCTGTTCGAGTACTACACCGGCACCCGGCGCACCGCCGAGCACTGATCGACCCGGTCGCCCCGGCGACCGGCCGCGTGCCGCTCCGAAGGCCCGCACCCCCACCGGGGGAGCGGGCCTTCGTGGTGGGCGGGCCGCCGCGTGATCGACTCGGTTTGCCGGAAGTCGCGGCGTCCGGCCGCCCCGGACACCCCGCTTCCCGTGATGTCGAGTGGATCAAGCAGGCGCGGCGGTGGGCGCGGAGATTTGTCGGACCCGCGTGGGAAACTACAGGTGAGTAGTTCTCCGCTTCCGTTGTGCGTCGTTGTCGCGTTCCGGAGCGGGTCGCCTGGAGTGAGAAGGAGACGCCCGATGTCGCACCGCGATCTCTACTGCGACGTCTGCGAGGGCGTGACGCCGTTCGAGGCGGCGCCCTGCGCCGACGGCCACGGCAGCGACTGTCCCGAGCTGGTCTGCACCGGCTGCGGCGCGGCCGTGGTGATCGCCACGCTCGTCGCCCCCGTCACCCGACTGGCCGAGCGTCGTCGCCGCCAGCCCACCCGCCGCCACGCCGCCTGACGCGCGCCACCCCCCGACCGGCCGCGAATCGCCAGCCCCGCAACGCCGCCGTCCCCACGCCGCCGGTGTGGTGGCGTCCTGTCGCGCCGATGGCGCCAGGTCGCCGATGTCGCTGCGTCCCGCCGCGCCGATGGCGCCACGTCGCCGAAGTCGGGGCGTCTCGCCGCGCCGATGGCGCCACGTCGCCGAAGTCGGGGCGTCTCGCCGCGCCGATGGCGCCACGTCGCCGAAGTCGGGGCGTCTCGCCGCGCCGATGGCGCCACGTCGCCGACCTGGTCGGTCTGTCGCGCGTGGCGGCTGATCGTGCGGGGCGGCTGTGCCGGTCAGGCGGTGGCCGTGGCCTCGGCGGCGGTGGCGGTCGCGATCCAGCGCTCCAGGACGCCGGCCGCCGCGCCCGAGTCGATCGACTCGGCGGCGCGGTCCAGGCCGGCGCGCAGCGCCTCGGTCAGGTCGCCGTCGAGGGGGCCCTGCGTGGCGAGCGCCGCCGCCGCGTTGACCAGCACCGCGTCGCGGACCGGGCCGGTCTCGCCGGCCAGTAGACGACGGGCCACCCCGGCGTTGTACGCGGCGTCACCGCCGCGCAGGTCGGCGAGGGTGGCCCGGGGCACGCCCAGGTCGGTCGCGTCCAGCACGGCCTCACGGACGGTGCCGTTCTGCGCCGCCCAGACGCGGGTCGGCGCGGCGGTGGTGAACTCGTCCAGCCCGTCCTCGCCGCGCATCACCAGCACCGAGTCGCCGCGGGCGGCGAACACGTCGGCCATCACCGAGGCCATCCGCGCGTCGAAGCAGCCGACCGCGCCGGCGCGGGGGCGGGCCGGGTTGGTCAGCGGGCCGAGGAAGTTGAACACGGTGGGGACGCCCAGCTCCCGGCGGACCGGTCCGGTGTGCCGCATCCCCTGGTGGAACCGGGCGGCGAAGCAGAACCCGATGCCGGCCTCGGTGACGCAGCGCACGATGGCGTCCGGGTCGAGGTCGAGCGGGATGCCGAGGAACTCCAGCAGATCGGCGGTGCCGCAGGAGGAGGACGCGGCACGGTTGCCGTGCTTGACCACCCGGACGCCGGCTCCCGCCACGACGAGCGCGGCCATGGTGGAGATGTTGACCGTGTGGGCGAGGTCACCGCCGGTGCCCACCACGTCCAGCGCGGTGGAGCGCAGCTCGTCGGGGAGGTCGACCGGGACGGCCCGGCTCAACATCGTCTCCACCAGGCCGGCCAGCTCGGCCGAGGTCTCACCCTTGGCCCGCAGCGCCACCGCGAAGCCCGCCACCTGGGCCGGGGTGGCCGAGCCGGCCATGATCTCGCCCATCGCCCAGGCGGTGTCGGCGGTGGTCAGCTCCTCGCCGCGCAGCAGCGAGTTGAGCAGGTGCGGCCAGGTCCGATCGCCCATGGCGGGCCTCCCGAGCGTACGAAGTGCGGGTGGGCTGGAGCCGGCGCTGGCTCGGCCGGCGCCGTTGTCGGTGCCGGTTGACGCGGGGACGTCAGGCGGGTGCGTGCGTCCGCAGCAGCTCGGCCACCGTGCTGCCGGTGGTCACCGGGTCGAGCGGGTGCACCAGCGTCGCGTCGACCTCGGCGTACGCGGCGAGCCATCGGTCCGCGGCGCGGGCGATCACGAGGCAGGTGGGGGGCGCGTCGTCCCGGTCGTCCTTGATCTGCCGGGCGATGCCGATGCCGCCGCCGGGGCTCGCCTCGCCGTCCAGCAGCAGCAGGTCGATCTCGTAGTCGTCGACCAGCCGGATGGTCTCGGCGTAGGTCGACGCGTCGACGAACTCGATCTGCAGCCCGGGCGCGGGCCGGGTGCCCACGGCGAGCCGCATCCGGTCCCGGACCTGCGGGTCGTCGCTGTAGAGCAGGACGGTGCACAGACGCTCACTCATGCCGACACTCCGCTTCCAACCTCGTAGCTGCCCGCCGATCGTACCGGCCGACGTGACGTACCTGACACGCCGCCCGGCCGGGAGGCGTTGGTCGTACCGTCTGCGCAGCTCAGGCGGTCGCGGCGTCGGCGGCGCGGTCGCGGGCCTCCTGGCGGTCCAGCTCGCGGTCGACGCGGCGGGCCTCCCGTTCGGACTGCTTGACCCACTGCACGACCAGCACCGCGAGCATGGTCACGCTGACGAACTCGCCGCCGGCCCAGAGGATGCCGCCGGCGACCACCTGGTCGGCCTTGGGGTCGGCCCAGCTCAGGTTGAGCGACGGGTACCAGTCGCCGCCGAAGAGCGTGGTGCTCTGCATGATGGTGAGCCCGAGCACGGTGTGGAACGGTACGGAGAGCAGCATCAGCAGCGCCCGGGCCGGGTACGGCCAGCGGCCGGGCAACGGGTCCAGGCCGAGCAGCGGCCAGAAGAACACGCAGCCGGTCAGGATGAAGTGGGCGTGCACCAACTCGTGCGCCCAGGCGTGCTCCAGCGTGAAGCGGTACAGGTCACTGAAGTACAGGGCGAACGGGTTGACCACGAAGATGGCGAACGCCACCAGCGGGAAGGTGTAGATCCGGGCGATCCGGCTGTGCACGATCGCCAGGAGACGCTTGCGCGGCCCGACGGGCAGGGTCCGCAGAGCGAGGGTCATGGGCGCGCCCAGCGCCAGGAAGATCGGCGACACCATGGAGAGCACCATGTGCTGGACCATGTGCACCGACAGCAGCGCGGTGTCGTAGGCGTGCAGCCCGCTGACCGTGACCAGCGCGATGCCGCCGAGGCCGGGGCCGAGGAAGAAGACGGTACGGGCGACCGGCCAGCGGTCGCCGCGGATGCGCAGCCGGTGTACCCCGTACAGGTAGAGACCGGCGGCGAGCACCAGGCCGAGGGCCAGCCAGCTGTCCAGCCGGGTCTCGGTCAGCACCGCGCCGATGGTGAACGGTGGCGGGGTCGCCTCAGCCCCGGCGGCGAGCGGGGACGGGCCCGTCGAGGTGGCCGCGAGCACATCGGCCGGGACGGCCGAGGTGGCGGTGAGGATGGGATCGACGTGCAGCACGCTTTTCAGGCTAGGCCAGGCGAACCGGACCCTGACGCCCGGGCCACGGAAGGCGCAGGTTTGCCACCCCGCTGATCGCCGGCCCCGGTCAGGGGCAATAATGACGGCGTGACTGCGGCCCCAGCCATTGACAAGAGCCGGATCCACTCTCTGACGCGACCCAACATGGTCAGCGTGGGGACGATCGTGTGGCTCTCCAGCGAACTCATGTTCTTCGCGGCGCTCTTCGCGATGTACTTCTCGATCCGCGCGGCTGCGCCGGAGCAGTGGGAGAAGCACACCGAGTCGCTGAACATCCCGTACGCGACCACCTTCACGGTGATCCTGGTGCTGTCCTCGGTGACCTGCCAGCTCGGCGTCTTCGCGGCGGAGAAGGGTGACGTGCACGCGCTGCGTCGCTGGTTCACCGTCACCTTCGTGATGGGCCTGATCTTCGTGCTCGGCCAGGTGAACGAGTACCGCCACCTGGTGGAGGACGGCGTCAAGATCAACGCCGACGGCTACGGCTCGATGTTCTACCTGACGACCGGCTTCCACGGCCTGCACGTGACCGGCGGTCTCATCGCCTTCATCATCTTCATGGTCCGCACGACCATGGGCCGGTTCACCCCGGCGCAGGCGACCTCGGCGATCGTCGTGTCGTACTACTGGCACTTCGTCGACGTCGTGTGGATCGGCCTGTACGCCATGATCTACTGGCTTCAGTGATCTTGGCGCGTCACGAACCGCGCCGCTGCTCCGTCCCCTGAGACAAGGTCCAACCGGTTAAGGACACAGCTCATGACTTCTGACAACGACCGCCGACGCGGCCTGCTCGCGCGGTTGCGCGGGCGGTCCGCCGCGCGCAGCAGGGGCCGCCGCCGGCTGGGCGCCGCGGTCCGGCTGATCGCGGCGCTGATGCTCGCCGGCGGCGCCTACACCGTCTTCGCCCCCGGTGCGCAGGCGCAGGACAATCCGCCGCTCACCGGCGCCGCAGCCGAGGGCAAGGCGCTGTTCGACGTGAGCTGTGTGACCTGCCACGGACGCAACGCCCAGGGCGTCGAGGGCCGCGGGCCGAGCCTGATCGGCGTCGGCGCGGCCTCGGTCGAGTTCCAGGTCAGCTCGGGCCGCATGCCGCTGGCCCGGCAGGAGGCCCAGGCGCACCGCAAGCCCCCGGTCTTCACCGACGAGCAGACCCGGCAGCTCGCCCAGTACATCCAGGAACTCGGCGGCGGTCCGGTCGTCCCGGGCACCGACGACGACCTGCACAAGAGTGGCAACGTCGCGGCCGGCGGCGAGCTGTTCCGGATCAACTGCTCGCAGTGCCACGCCTTCGGCGGTGGCGGCGGCGCGCTCTCCTCGGGCAAGTTCGCCCCGAGCCTGCACCCGGCGACCGACCGGCAGATCTACGCGGCGATGCTGAGCGGCCCGCAGAACATGCCGGTGTTCGGCGACAACCAGATCACGCCGGAGCAGAAGGCCGACATCATCGCCTACATCCAGGAGACGCTGAAGACCGACCAGGACCCGGGCGGGTTCAACCTCGGTCGGTACGGGCCGTCCACCGAGGGCCTGGCGATCTTCCTGGTTGGCATCGTGGCGCTCGTGTTCGCTAGCCTGTGGATTGCGGGTAAGTCGTGACCGAGCGGATCTTCAGTTTCACCGCCGTGGTGCCGCTCGGCGCCACCCGTAGCGAGGTGACGGCATGAGCACGCACACCGAGCACCAGGCCCCCCGGGGTCCGGAGCCGCTCGACGTGAACGACCCCAGGCTGAGCCGGTTCGACATCGTCCGTGAGGGCGCGCGTCGGGACGACATCGAGATCGTCCACTACGAGCCGCAGGTGCTGCCGGGCACCAAGGCGGAGCGTCGGCTGACCCGCGTGGTGGCCGGGTTCTTCCTGATCACCGGTCTGGCCGCGACCGCCTTCCTGGCCATCTACATCTGGTGGCCGTGGCAGTACGAGCCGGGCCGCGGCGGCGACAAGTTCTACACGCCGCTGCTGGGCGCCACCCTCGGCGTGGCCCTGCTCGCCGTCGGCTTCGGCATCCTGACCTGGGGCAAGAAGTTGCTGCCCAAGGAGGTCTCGATCCAGGACCGGCACGAGGGTCAGGTCGACTCCGAGGGTCGCACCATCACCGGCCAGACCATGCTCTACCTGGCCGACGAGATGGGCATCAAGCGTCGTCCGCTGCTCGGCATCTCGCTGCTGGCCGGTCTCGCGCCGGTCGCCGCGGTCGCCGCGGCCCCTCTGGTCGGTGGGCTGATCTCCCAGCCGCACAAGAACAACCAGATGTTCACCACCGGGTTCGCCCCGACCGAGAACGGGCAGAAGATCCGCCTGGTCCGCGAGGACGGCCGACCGGTACGCCCGGCGGACGTCAGCGTCGGTGGTCAGTTGACGGTGTTCCCGGGCATCGAGCACGGCGTCAGCAACCGGCACGCCGACTCGCCGACGCTGCTGATCCACCTGCGGGACTCGGACGCCCAG
The DNA here is from genome assembly GCF_057708145.1 of Micromonospora sp. bgisy143. Lineage (NCBI taxonomy): Bacteria > Bacillati > Actinomycetota > Actinomycetes > Micromonosporales > Micromonosporaceae > Micromonospora > Micromonospora sp. bgisy143. The sequence continues at coordinate 39,977 of NZ_JBYIRN010000026.1, read as the reverse complement.
AAGTCCCGCGAGGCCAACTCGCGTCCCGACGTCGGTCACGGTGACTACATGTGGGGCAACTACGCGGCGTTCTCCAAGATCTGCACGCACGCCGGCTGCCCCGCGAGCCTGTACGAGCAGCAGACCAACCGGCTGCTCTGCCCGTGCCACCAGTCCCAGTTCCTGATCACCGACAACGCCAAGCCCGTCTTCGGCCCCGCCAGCCGGCGGCTACCGCAGTTGCCCATCGAGGTCGACTCCGAGGGCTTCTTCGTGGCGAAGTCCGACTACACCGAGACCATCGGGCCTGACTTCTGGGAGCGGCCATGAAGCGTCGAAAGTTTGACCTGGCGGCCACGCCGGGCAAGGCCGCGGCGGGGGTGGACGACCGCTTCGCGGTAGCCACGCCGCTGCGCAAGCTGCTGAACAAGGTCTTCCCGGACCACTGGTCGTTCCTGCTGGGCGAGATCGCGCTCTTCTCGTTCATCGTCCTGCTGCTGACCGGTGTGTTCCTCACCTTCTTCTACGAGCCGGCGATGACCGAGGTGGTCTACGACGGCAGCTACGCGCCGTTGCAGGGCACGCCGATGTCCGCCGCGTACGCCTCCAGCCTGGACCTGTCGTTCGACGTCCGGGGCGGTCTGGTGATGCGGCAGATGCACCACTGGGCGGCGCTGCTGTTCATGGCCGCGATCGTCGTGCACATGCTGCGGGTGTTCTTCACCGGCGCCTTCCGCAAGCCGCGCGAGACCAACTGGATCATCGGCTCGCTGCTGTTCTGGGTCGGCTTCCTGGCGGGCTTCACCGGCTACTCGCTGCCGGACGACGGCCTGTCCGGCACCGGTCTGCGGATCGCCTCCGCGATCATGCTGTCCATCCCGGTGGTGGGCTCCTGGCTCACGTCGTCGATCTTCGGTGGCGAGTTCCCCGGCACGATCATCATCAGCCGGTTCTTCATCGCCCACGTCCTGCTGATCCCGGGCCTGCTGCTCGCGCTGATCAGCGTCCACCTGGGTCTGGTCTTCAAGCAGAAGCACACCCAGTGGCCCGGCCCCGGCCGGACCAACAACAACGTGGTCGGCGAGCGGATGTTCCCCCGCTACGCGTTGAAGCAGGGCGGCTTCTTCATGGTCGTCTTCGGCGTCATCGCGCTGCTGGGCGGTCTGTTCCAGATCAACCCGATCTGGCTGTTCGGCCCGTACGAGGCGTGGGTGGTCTCGGCCGCCAGCCAGCCCGACTGGTACGTCATGTTCCTCGACGGGTCGACCCGACTCATGCCGGCGTGGGAGATCAACATCCCGATCGGCGACGGGTACGTCATCCCGCCGCTGTTCTGGCCGACGGTCGTGCTGCCCGGCATCCTGGTCGGCCTGTCGACGATGTACCCGTTCCTGGAGGCCCGGCACCTCAAGGACCGCAAGAGCCACAACCTGCTCCAGCGGCCCCGCGACGTTCCGGCCCGTACGGCCGTGGGCGCCATGGCCGTCGCCTTCTACATCGTGCTGACGCTCTCGGGCGCCAACGACGTGATCGCCGACAAGTTCCAGATCAGCCTGAACGCGATGACCTGGGCCGGCCGGATCGGCCTGCTGGTGCTCCCGCCGCTGGCGTACTACGTCACCTACCGGCTCTGCCTCGGTCTGCAGCAGCACGACCGGGAGGTGCTCGCGCACGGCGTGGAGACCGGCATCATCCGGCGTCTGCCGGACGGTCGGTTCGTCGAGGTCCACCAGCCGCTCAGCGCGTCGAACGGGCACGCGGACGGCCACGGTGAGCTGGAGTACGCCGGCTGGGTGGTGCCGAAGAAGATGAACCGGCTCGGGGCTCTCGGCCCGGCGGTCCGGGGCTTCTTCTACCCGATCGAGAAGCCGGTCGAGGCGCCGGTCTCGCCGGGTCACCCGCCGGTCGAGCCCCGTGCAGACCGCGCGGAGATCGGCAGCGGCGAGAGCCGCCGCTGACCTCCCGACAGCACCGTCATGTGACGCCCGCCGGACTTCCGGCGGGCGTCACGTCGTTCTGGCAGCCCCGCCGCCCAACCGAGCAGGAGTCGGACGGGCACGGCGGGACCGGTCGACCCCGCGCGTCGGGCGATCGCAGGAATAACCCCGGTGAGCCGGGTATCCGTGCGGTCCAACGTCTCAAGGGGGGGAAGCATGTTGGGTCTCAAACGCCTCGGCCTGTTGGCCGCGCTGGTGCTGGTCGGCGTCGCGCCGGCCGCGGCCGCGCAGGCAGCGGCACAGCCGTCGACGCAGGACACCCAGTACCTGCAGGCGGTGCACCAGGTGAACCTTTTCGAGATCACCGCCGGTGACCTGGCGCAGCAGAAGGGCCAGAACCAGGGGGTCAAGGACCTGGGCGCGATGTTCAAGACCGACCACACCCAGCTGGACCAGACGGTGCAGCAGACCGCGTCGCAGCTCAACGTCCAGCTGCCGAACGAGCCCACGGCCGATCAGCAGGCGGTCATCGACAAGCTGAACAACGTCAGTGGCGCGGAGTTCGACCGGCTCTGGGTGACCAGTGAGCTGGCCGGTCACGTCCAGGCCATCCAGGCCACCCAGACGGAGATCTCGCAGGGCTCCGAGCAGTCGGTGGTCCAGTTGGCCCAGACGGCCCTGCCGACGCTGCAGGCGCACTACGACGAGCTGGTCCAGCTGGCCAACCAGTTGGGCATCCCGGTCCCGCAGACCAGCGCCAGCGGCACGCCCAGCCCGGGCACCTCGTCGCCGGCTCCGGGTGGCGTCACCGAGTCGCCGGCGCCGAGTGGTGGGATCACCGAGTCGCCGGAGCCGGGCCTCGGCACCACCGAGCGGCCCGCTCCCAGCGAGAGCTGATCTCGCGGTAGCGCGACGGCCGGTCCACCCCGCGCGGGGTGGACCGGCCGCGTCGCGTTCCGCCCCGGCCGCGCCCACGGCCTGCGGGTCAGTCGGCGTCCGCGAGGCCGATCGCGAACGTCTCCTCCAGGTCCAGCTTCGAGTACGCCCGGAACGCGATGTGCGACTCGGTGTTCAGCACACCCGGCACCTTGGAGATGCTGCCCGCGATGACCTGCGCGATCTGGTCGAACTCGCGGACCCGGACGATGGCGATGAGGTCGACGTGCCCGGCCACCGAGTAGACCTCGCTGACGCCGGAGACGTTGGCCAGGGCGTCGGCCACCTCGGGGATCGCGTCGGTGGCGCAGTCGATCAGCACGATGGCGGTGATCACGGGACATTTCTCCGTTCGTCGGCGTCGTCGCCCATGCTAGACCCGCACCGTACCGTCGTCGCCGAAGCGGATCACGTTCCGCAGCCGCTCGCCGTCGCGTACGGTCGCGCCCGGCCAGATCACGCTGCGCCGTACGTCGCCGTCCACCCGGGCGTACGCGCCGACGACCGACTCGACGCAGCTCCCGGTCACCGTGGCGGACCCGTCGACGAGGGCGCCGCCGGCCGCCGCGTGCAGGTTGGCGGCGAGGTAGTCGGCCGGCGTGCCGGTGTCGTAGAAGGTGCCCGGGTACGGCACCACGTCCAGCGCTCCGGCCGCCTCCGCCGGACGCCACACTGCGCGTACCAGGTCGGAGAAGACCACCGGCAGGTCGCGGACCAGTCGCCAGGGCAGCAGGGAGAAGCCGGTGAAGCAGTGCCCGGCGAAGGTGCCCGGCGCGTCCGGGTCGGCGGCGGGTTGCCCGAGCAGGCGTACGGAGTCCCGGTCCCAGCCGTCCAGCAGCGCGGCCACGTCGGGGCCCGGCGCGGTGGCCGGATCGGCCAGGTACGCGTCGGCGTTGCCGACCAGGACCGGTCGGCCGTCGATCCAGTCCCGCAGGTTAGCCACCCCGCCGGCGGTGCCGAGCGGGTCGCCGGGCTCCACCGACAGGTGGGCGCGGTCGCCGACGTGTGCGACCACCTGGTCGGCGAGGTAGCAGGCGTTCACCGCGACCCGTGCGGGACCGGTCAGGCCCAGACCGGCCACCCGCTCCAGGGCCCGGTCCAGCAGCGGCACGTTACCGACCGGGCAGAGCGCCTTGGGCACCCGTTCGGTGAGCGGGCGCAGCCGGGTGCCCTCGCCCGCGGCGAGCACGACCGCGCACACGTCGGCCGGCCAGCCCGCCCCGGTCATGGCGCGGTGTCGGGCACCGGCGGCGGGAACTGCCCGGCCAACGGCCCGATGTCGTAGTAGGCGAGCAGCCGTGCCGTCGGCCAGGTCAGCTTGGGCAGGTCGTCCAGCGGGTGCCAGGCGGCCTCGAAGACCTCCCCGCCGTCCACCACCAGCTCGGTGCGGGACGCCGGCACCTCCGTCTCGAAGACCATGTCCACCCAGCCCTTGGCGTGCACGATCGCGTTCGGCACGGCGGGACGCAGCCGGGACGGCGGCAGTCGGATGCCGGACTCCTCGAACAGCTCACGGGCCGCGCCCACGACCGGAGGCTCACCCCGGTTGAGTAGGCCGGCAGGGAGCGACCAGCCCTTGCCGGGAGGCTGGCGCAGCATCAGCAACCGACCCGCGCCCGTCGCCTCGCTGTCACGGACCAGGGTGACCGCGCCGACGATGTACTTCGGGACGGCGAGCCGGACCAGACGCCGGCGGACCGGCAGCGGCAGCCGGTAGAAGGCCTGGTAGAAGACGGCCCGACCGGTGGCGCGGGAACGGGGGATCATGACCCCAGGCTAGTGGTCACGAATGTCCTTCGGACGCGCTGGGGCTGCCGGAGTCACTGTCGATGGTCGACGAGGTCGATGAGCTGGCGTACCACGGCGTCCGGTTCGATCACCCGGTCGAAGACCGCGACCAGCAGGGTCTCCAGGTCGGGGTAGCCCAACTCCTCGGAGAGCCGCAGCAGCGGCAGGTCGCTGGCCAGGCCCCGGTTGTGCTGGCGCAGGGCGAGACCGATGGTGGCTCGACCGAGGCGTACCTTGTCGCTGATCGTGATGCCCGGCTCGGTGTGCTCGGCGAACCACCTGTTGATCTGCATCTGCGCGTGCGGCGACTTGACGAAGCCCAGCCACTCCTTGCGCGGACCGCGCGGCGCGGCGGCGGCCTCGAAGCCGTTGTCGGCGTCGTTCTCGGTGAAGATCTCCACCACGTCGCCCTCGTCCAGCTCCGAGCTCAGCGGCGCGAGCCGGCCGTTGATGCGGGCGGCCAGGCAGTGGTCACCGCGATGGCTGCCCAGCTCGTACGCCAGGTCGACGGGCGTGGCGCCGGCCGGCAGCACCACCTGACGGCCGTCGGCGAAGACCTGGATCTGGCCCTCGGCGAGATCGCAGCGCAGCGACTCGTAGAACTGCGCCGGGTCGGCGGCCTCCGGCTCCCAGTCGAGCACCCGGCGCAGCCAGTCCAACTGCTCGGCTCGGGCCGCCGCGCTGCCGCGGCCCGAGCGTGGGAAGCGGAAGTCGGCGGCGATGCCGTACTCGGCCGAGCGGTGCATCTCCTCCGTGCGGATCAGCACCTCCACCGTACGGTCCTGCGGGCCGCAGACGCTGGTGTGCAGCGAGCGGTAGAGGTTGTTCTTCGGCGAGGCGATGAAGTCCTTGAAGCGGCCCGGTATCGGCCGCCAGGTGCCGTGGATCGCGCCCAGCGCCGCGTAACAGTCGGTGGCCGGGCCGTCGACCACCACCGAGATGCGGGGCAGGTCGTACGGCGCGGTGTGGCCGCCGGCGACCGTGTCCTTCCAGATCGAGTAGAGGTGCCGGGGACGCGGGCTCACCTCGGCGTCGACCCGGCTGCGCTTGAGCGCGACCCGGGCGCGGCTGACCACGGCGTCGAGGTAGGTGTCCCAGCCGGGCCGGTCGTGCACGTGCCGGGCCAGCCGGGCGTGCTCGTCGGGCTCCAGGTGCAGCAGCACCACGTCGTCCAGCTCACGCTTGAGGGTCTGGATGCCCAGACGGTCGCAGAGCGGGACCAGGACCTCCTGCGTCTTGCGGGCGATCCGCTCCCGGGAGGCCGCCGAGCGCACCCCGAGCGTCCGCATGTTGTGCAGCCGGTCGGCCAGTTTGATGATCAGCACCCGGACGTCCTTGGCGGCCGCGACGATCATCTTGCGGATCGTCTCCGCCTCGGCCGCCTTGCCGTAGAACGCCTTGTCGAACTTGGTCACACCGTCGACCAGGTGGGCCACCTCGTGGCCGAAGTCCTCCGCCAGCGCCTGCAGGGTGTAGCGGGTGTCCTCGACGGTGTCGTGCAGCAGCGCCGCGACCAGGGTGGTGGTGTCCATGCCCAGCTCGGCGCAGATCTGCGCCACCGCGAGGGGGTGGGTGATGTACGGCTCACCGCTCTTGCGGAACTGACCGCGGTGCATGTTCTCCGCGATCGTGTACGCCCGGCGCAGCACCGCCGGGTCGGCACCGGCGTGGATGCCCCGATGGGTGCGGACCAGGTGGGTCACCGGGTCGGAGTCGGTGGTCGGCCAGGTGAGCAACGACCGCAGTCGGCGGGTCAGGGGCAGCTCGCCCGACTGGGTTGGCAGGGCGCCCCCCAGGGCGGCGCCGTGTCCGGCGTCGACGTCCACGAGGGACACCTCCTCACCCCGGCTCCGCGGTCACCCTACCCGGTGAACGGGAGCAGGCCCACGAAACGGGCAGGACTGCACTTCCTTAACAGCCTAAGCGAGTCGACGTAGTCCGATCGGTCAGTTGGTCATGAGCGTTCGGTCGAGAGTTGGTGCGACGCCCCGCCCTCGGCCTTCGCCAGCAGGTCACGGAAGCGGCCCGCGCCGCCCGCCGGTGAGGACCAACCGGACGACATCTCGACCAGCCGGGTCTCCGGCCGCTCCAACCAGGACAGGATGCGCTCGGACTCCTCGGCGGTGGCCGACGGCACCGGCCCGTGCCCGCCCGCCACCGTCTCGGCCGTGGCCCGGATGGCGGTCAGGGTCGGTCGCGGGTGGACACCCGGCGGGGACACCCCGGCGCCGGCCAGCCGGCCGTGCCGTACCAGGGCCAGCTCCCAGCCGCCCCGGGCGGCCGGGCGGGCCGCCGCCAGCTCGGCGATCCCGGTCAGCGCCGCCAACCGCTGCATCCGCACCGTGGCGCGCAGCACCGCGGCCAGCCGGGACCGCACCACGGCGGCCTCCTCGTACCGCTGGTCGGCCGCGAGCACGTCGATCCGGGCCAGCAGCGCGTCCACCACCGGCTGCGGGTCACTCGCGGTGGCGGTGCGGAACGGGTCGACGGCGCGGTGGTCGTACTCCTCGGGGGTGATCTTGTGCTCGCAGGGCGCCGGGCAGCGACCCAGCTCGGCCAGCGCGCAGGCCGGCGTGACGGTGCGCAGCGAGAGCCGGTGCGTGCACTGGCGCAGCGGCACCGCGTCGTGGAAGCCGGCGGCGGCCAGCTCCGCGGCCCGCCGGGAGGTGAACGGCCCGAGGTAGGCGGTGTCGGTGGGGGAGATCTCGCGCACGATCGACAACCGGGGGTACGGCCCGTCGGTCAGCTTGAGCCAGACCATCCGCTCCGGGTACTTCGACCGCCTGTTGTACGGCGGCGCGTGCGCGGCGATCAACCGCAGCTCGCGCACCTCCGCCTCCAACGAGTGCGCGCACTCCACGGCCTCGACCCGCTCGGCCGCGGCCAGCATCTCGGAGATCCGGGCGCGCTTCTCGCCGGCGGTGAAGTAGCTGCGTACCCGGGTGGCGATGTCGCCCGACGTGCCGACGTAGAGCGGCCGGTCGTCGGCGGCCCGGAAGATGTACACGCCCGGGACCTTGGGCAGCCCCTCGGCCAGGTGCCGTTTGCGGCGCTGGGTCGGGGTGACCGCCCGGGCGAACTCGATGGCGTCGCCGACCGTGTCGACGCGGTGCCCACCGAGGCGGCCGATCAGGCCGTGCAGCACGTCGACGGTGGCCCTGGCGTCGTCCAGCGCCCGGTGGTTGGGCTGGGTGGACGTGCGGAAGTACGCCGCCAGGGTGCCCAGCTTGCGGTTGGGCACCTCGTCGCGGGTCAGCACCCGCCGGGCCAACGCCGCCGTGTCCAGCACCCGGGGGTTGGGCCAGCGGTAACCGTGCCTGGCGCAGGCCGCCTTGAGGAAACCCACGTCGTACGGGGCGTTGTGGGCCACCAGCACGGCGTCGGCGATGAACTCCAGGAAGCTGGGCAGCACCTGCTCGATCGGCGGGGCCGGCAACAGCATGGCCTGGGTGATCCCGGTCAGCACGGTGATGAACGGCGGGATCGGCTGCCCCGGGTTGACCAGGGTGGCCAGCACCCCCAGCTCCTCGCCGCCGCGCACCTTGACCGCGCCGATCTCGGTGATCCCGCCGCCGTCCGGCGCGCCGCCCGTGGTCTCCAGGTCGACCACCACGAAGGTGGTCGCGTACAGCGGCAGGGCCGGGTCCACCCCGCCCACCGCCGGGTCGAGACCGGCAAGTGACTCCTGGACGTACTCCGCCTGTGCCATCGGCGGCACGCTAGCGCCCCGGTCCGACACTCCCGTCGCAGCCGTCCCAGCAGTCACCATGGGGCTAGGATGAGAGATCGGCTCACTCACCAGGCGGTGGGCCCGCCAGCGGTGGGAGACTTGCCACATGCCCCTCACCGAGCCGCCCGACGACCACCTCCCGCAGGAGGACCCGGTCGTCCGCGACGGCGCGGTGAACGATCCGGACGCCGGTGACGATCACCCCGAACCGGCCGTCGAGCCGGAGCCGACGCTGCCCGAGCCGGTCCGTCAGCGGATCGTTGCGCTGACCGCCGCCGTGCTGCCGGGGTTGCCCGCCGACGAGGTGCCGGTGCCGCTGCGGCGGGTGGCCAAGTTCGCCCCCAACCGGCGGGCCCGGCTCGGCGCTCCGGCCATCGCCGCCCAGCTCACCGGTGACCCGCTGTTCCGGCAGCGGGTCACCGCCCGGGTGCTGTCCGACGCCGGTGACCTCGGGGCGGCCGTGGTCGAGGGCACCGCGCCGGCCGCCGCCGACCCGGTCGAGGTGGCCGCGCTGGCCTACCTGGCCCGGCCGCGTGGCTGGCGGGAGCTGATCGACGCCAGCGGCGCCGCGGTCCGCGCCGAGGCGGACAGCGCCGTCGTCGCCGAACTGGTCCGCGAGGCCGAGCAGCGGGCCACCCGCGCCGAACACGACCGTGCGGTGGCCCGGGTCGAGGCCGACAAGCTCCGCGACGAGCTGGCCCGGGTCCGCGAGGAGTTGGGTCAGCTCCGGGAGGAGTCCCGCCAACTGGCCCGTACGCTGCGCGAGACGCAGGCCCGCGAACGCAAGGCCAGCGAACTCCTCGCCACCGAACGCGGCCGGGCCGCCCGCGCCAGCGCGGACGTCGACGCGGAGTTGCGCCGCGCCCGCGCCCGGCTCGCCGAGGCGGAGGCCGCCGCCGGGGTGGCCCGGGCCAGCGCCAAGGAGGCCCGCTCGGTCGACGACGCCCGCCTCTGGCTGCTGCTGGAGACCATCGGCCAGGCCGCCGTCGGGCTGCGCCGGGAGTTGGCGCTCGACCCGGTCGACAAGCTCCCCGCCGACTTCGTCGCCGACGCGTTCGCCGAGCAGCCCGGCGCCGCCCCGGCCGGCCCGGCCGCCCGCGCCCGTGACACCGACGACCCGGCCCGGCTCGACCAGTTGCTCGCCCTGCCCCGGGCGCACCTCGTGGTGGACGGCTACAACGTCACCAAGCGCGGCTTCGGCGAGATGTCGCTGGAACAGCAGCGCAAGCGCCTGATCACCGGGCTGGGCGGGATCGCCGCGCAGACCGGCGACGAGGTCACCGTGGTGTTCGACGGGGCCGAACGGATGCACGGGCTGCCACCCGCCCCGCGCGGCGTACGGGTGCTCTTCTCCCGCAAGGGCGAGACCGCCGACGAGCTGATCCGACGCCTGGTCCGCGCCGAGCCGGCCGGCCGTCCGGTGGTCGTGGTCTCGTCCGACCGCGAGGTCGCCGACGGGGTGCGCCGGCACGGCGCGTACCCGCTGGGGGCCGACTCGCTGCTGCGCCGCCTCGCCCGTTCCTGACCGCTCGCCAGAGGTCGCCGCGGGCGCGCTATCCCGAGAAGCGGTCACCGATGCGGACGCGGTCGTAGCGGCTCTTCTGCACGCACGACTTCCTGCTTCGGCCGCTGTCGGTCACGTAGGTGATCCGGTAGCAGGTTCGTAGGCGGCACAACTGGCCCTTACGGTTGCAGGCCGTCGTGGAGACCTGGTCCTTGTCCGCCACGGTTCCGTCGGTGTCGCCGCGCGGCCACCTCGCGACCAGCCCGATCGCCATGGCGAGGGCACAGACGATCACCGCCACCACCGTGACGCGTCGCTTCGCCGATCTGGTCCTCCGCCGTGGCGTCGCTCGGCGACGCGGATGCTCCGACCGAGAAGGGTCATCCTCGTCAGTCACCTGACAGCCCTCGGCCGTCCTGCCCGCCCCCGCTGGTCACGGCCCCACCGTAGGAGGACGTCGCAAGGCACGGTCGACGTGCGGCGGCCGGATCGTCGGGCGGGCAGGAATTCGGCGAGGTTCCGGCAGGTCCGGTCGGCGACGGTGTCCGCATCCGCCCGGCACCGTCGGGCACCGGACGAAGGCAGGCGAACGACATGGGAAAACGACTGCTGGGCACCATCCTCGGCATGGTCGTCACACTGGCGGCGCTCCTGGTCGCCCCGACGGCGGCCCAGGCGGCCTCCGGGGGCGGCTGCACCGGGGCCTACCCGATCAGCTCGTGCATCTCGTACCAGGGCTCCAACCAGACCGTGGTGGGTGACTTCTACATGAACGCCACGCCGGACCAGTCCCGGTGCGTGGCGTACCTCCAGCTGCGGACCACGAACAACGGCAACACCTCCTGGATCTACTACGACCTCAACCGGACCGGCCGGTTCGGGCCGATCAGCCGCAACGTCAACGTGATGAACAACTTCAAGGGTTCCGCCGTGGCGGTGGTCGAGGTGTACACGTGCAGCGGAACGTTGCACGGCATCTTCACCAGCCCTCGGGTGTACTACCCGTGACCGTCGGATCCGGCCGTCGGCGCGTCAGCGCCGGCGGCCGGATCGCGGGTTGCCGATCGGGGTAGGAATCCCGTTCGACCCGAAAATGCGGGTGTGGCAAGGTCGCCTGGTGCCTGCATCCCGTCTTGATGTGCTGCGTTGGCAGTTCGACCTGACCTGGTCGCTGTTCGAGTACCACCTCGAACGCCTGGAGCCGGCGGACTTCCTCTGGGAGCCCGCCACGCATTGCTGGACGGTACGCCCGGATGCCGACGGCAGGTGGACGCCGGACTGGGCAGACACCGAACCCGACCCGATCCCCGTCCCGACGATCGGGTGGATCACCTGGCACATCGGCTGGTGGTGGACGGTCGCCATCGACCATGCCCAGGGGCGTACGCCACGGGAGCGAACCGAGATCGACTGGCCCGGGGACGGCGACAGGACGACGGCGTGGCTGCGTGACCTCCGCATCGCCTGGTTGGCGGCGTTGGATCAGCTCAGCGACGCCGACCTGGACGCCACCGCGCCGTTCCCGTGGCAGGACGACCCCGTACACACTGTCGCCCACATGATCGCCTGGGTGAACGCCGAGCTGATGAAGAACGCCGCCGAGGTCGGCCAACTTCGGTTGCTGCGGAAGGCGTGATCGACACGAGTTCGGCGAAATCGGGGTGTCCGGGCGTTCGGGATACCCCGATTTCGCTGATCTGGAGTCGATCTAGCCCTCAACGGGCGGTTCTGTCGTACCCGGTGGATAGCGTCGATGTGACCGACGGTGCTCGGGTGACGACGACAGGGTGTCGATCGCGCACCGCGAGCGATCAGGAGGCGTGATGCTCATCGACTGCGACGGGTGCGCGAAGCGGGCCGACGGCTGCTCCGGCTGCCCGCTGACCGCCCTGTTCGACGAGACGTCCCCGGCGGCCGGGCTGGTGGCCGCCGAGGTCGAGGCGATCGAGGTGCTCGCCCGGGCCGGCTTCGACGTCGAGGTGCTGGCCGCGCCCGCACAACCCGGCACCGCCGCCCGGCCCGCGACCGCCGGACGGCCCGGTGCTCCCGCACGTCGGGTCCGTCGGGTGGCCTGAACGGCGGCCACGGGCCGTTCGCGGGACGGGTCGGCGCAGGGCGACACCGCCCCCGAAGCGGGCTTCTGGAGGGCCATAGGATGGGCGGTCACGGCAGAAGGAGCGGCGGGATGAGCGGGGTGCGACGCGAGCACGGCGGGCCCGTCGGCGCGGTGCGTGGCAACGCCGCAGGGCAGGGCCCCGCGACCTCGCGGTGGGAGAGCGCCGCGCGGCGGCAGCCTCAGCCGTCGGCGGTGCCGCGGTGAGCCCGCGTGGCTGGGCGCTGCTGACGTTGGCCGGGTTGACGCTGGCCCTGCTGGTGACCGTCGCGGTGTTCATCCCCTGGCACCGGCCCCCGGCGCCCCGTGCCGACCAACTCGCCGCGCTGCGGGACCTACCGGCCGAGCAGGTGGCCAGGGGGCGTGAGTTCCGCGCCGCGCTGCGCCCCGGCAGCTACGCCGCGCTCGGCGTGGGGTTGCTGATCGCTCTCGCGCTCGGTCTCACCCCGCTGGGCAGCCGCCTGGTCGAGCTGGTGGGCCGGCCGTTCGGTGGGCACTGGATCGCCCAGGCGGTGCTCGGCGGCCTCGCCGTGGTGCTCGTCGCCGACCTGCTCACCCTCCCGTTCTCCGCCTGGCGGCAGACCGTCCTGACCCGCTACGGGCTCAGCACCAACGGGTGGAGCGGTTGGGCCGTCGACCTGCTCAAGTCGTACGCGGTGAGCGCCGTGATCGGTGCGCTGGCGCTGTTCGGCTTCTACCTGGTCATCCGGCTCGCGCCACGCTGGTGGTGGGCACTCGGCGCGGCGGGCGCGGCCCTGCTGGTGGTGCTGCTGTCGTTCGTCCTGCCGGTGCTGGTGGAGCCGGTGTTCAACAAGTTCACCCCGATGGAGCAGGGCCCGTTGCGTACCGAGCTGATGAGCATGGCCGCCCGCGACGGGGTGCCGGTGCGCGACGTGCTCGTCGCCGACGCGTCGCGGCGGACCAGGGCGGTCAACGCGTACGTCTCCGGTCTCGGCCCGACCCGCCGGGTGGTCGTCTACGACACGCTGCTGCGCGAGGCCACCCCCGCCGAGGTGACGGCCGTGGTGGCACACGAGCTGGGCCACGCGAAGGACTCCGACGTGGCGGTGGGCACGCTGACCGGGGCGTTGGGTGCCGCCGCCATGGTGGTGGCCCTCTACCTGCTCGGTTCGTCGGGGCTGCTGCTGCGGTTGGCCGGCGTCGACTCGATCGCCCATCCACGCGCGTTTCCGCTGGTGATCGCCCTGGTCACGGTGGCCGGTCTGGTCACCACCCCGGCGCAGGCGCTGGTGTCGCGCCGGGTCGAGGCGCGGGCCGACGCGCACGCGCTCGCGCTCACCGGCGACCCGGTGGCCTTCGAGTCGATGCAGCGCCGTCTCGGCTCGGTCAACCTGGGTGACCCCGACCCGCCGCGTTGGGAGTACCTCTACTCGGCCTCGCATCCGTCCACCGTGGAGCGGATGGCCGCCGCCCGCGCGTACGCCCGGGAGGCCCGCCGATGAGCCGCACGTTGCTGATCACCAACGACTTCCCGCCCCGTCCGGGTGGCATCCAGTCCTTCGTGCACAACCTCGCCGTGCGTCAGCCGGCCGGGTCGGTGGTCGTCTACGCGTCGAGCTGGCGCGGCGCGGAAAAGTTCGACGCCGACCAGCCGTTCGAGGTGATCCGGGAACGCACCCGGGTGCTGCTGCCCACCCCGCTGATCGCCCGGCGGGCGGCCCGGCTCGCCCGCGCGTACGACTGCGACACCGTCTGGTTCGGCGCGGCGGCCCCGCTGGGCCTGCTCGCCGCCGGTCTGCGCCGGCGGGCGGGCGTACGCCGGGTGGTGGCGCAGACCCACGGCCACGAGGTCGGCTGGGCGGCGCTGCCGGCCGCCCGGCCGGCGCTGCGGCGCATCGGGCGTGGCGTCGACGTGACCACCTACCTCGGCGAGTACACCCGCACCCGGTTGGCCCGGGTGCTGGCCGGGGTGACCGACCTGCGGCGGCTCGCGCCCGGCGTGAACGTGGACACCTACCACCCGTCGGTGGACGGCGAGCCGGTCCGGGCCCGGTTGGGGCTGACCGACCGGCCGGTGGTGGTCTGTGTGTCCCGGCTCGTGCCGCGCAAGGGCCAGGACATGCTGATCCGGGCACTGCCGGAGATCCGCCGCCGGGTGCCCGACGCGGCGCTGCTGATCGTCGGCGGCGGGCCGTACCGGGCCACCCTGGAGAAGCTGGCCCGCCAGACGGGCGTCGAGCGGGACGTGGTCTTCACCGGCTCGGTGCCGACGGCCGACCTGCCCGCGCACTACGCGGCCGGCGACGTCTACGCCATGCCCTGCCGCACCCGCAACCGCGGCCTGGACGTGGAGGGGCTGGGCATCGTCTACCTGGAGGCGTCCGCGACCGGTCTGCCGGTGGTGGCCGGTGACTCGGGCGGCGCGCCGGACGCGGTCCGGGAGGGCGAGACCGGGTACGTGGTCCGTGGCCGGGACGTCGCTCAGCTCGCCGACCGGGTCGCCCGGCTGCTCGCCGACCGGGATCTGGCCCGGCAACTCGGCGCGGCCGGCCGGGCGTGGGTGGAGCGGGAGTGGCGCTGGGAGGCGCAGGCGCAGCGGATGGCGGCCCTGCTGGCCGGCTAGTTCACGGACCCGTCTGCCGGGGCGGGGCGTGGCGGGGGACGTACTCCTGGTTGGTGAGCCGTTGGATCGCGGCCATCACCTCGTCGGTGATGGTCCGGATGTCGCGTGGCCCGGTGATCCGGTCGGCGACCGGGATCGCCGGGCCGAACCGCAGGGTGACCGGGTGCCGGCGGGGGATCCGCGCGTCGACCGGCAGCACCTCGGCGGTGCCCAGCACGCCGACCGGGATGATCGGCACCTCGGCGTCGCGGGCCAGTCGGGTCATGCCGACCCGTCCCCGGTAGAGCCGCCCGTCGGGGGACCGGGTGCCCTCCGGGTAGATGGCGACGAGACCGCCGGCGCGCAGCACCGGCACGGCGGCGTCGAGGGCGGTGAGGGCGGCCCGGCCGCCGGCCCGCTCGACGCGGATGGCGCCCATGCCGGCCACGATCCGTCGGCTGAGCCAGCTGCCGGTGAAGTACTCGGCCTTGGCCCAGAAGGTGACGTGTCGGGGCGTCAGGCAGGCGAGGAACACCTCGTCGGCGACGGACAGGTGGTTGCTGGCGAGGATCGCCCCACCCTGGCGGGGCAGGTGCTCCAGCCCTTCGACGCGGGGTCGCCAACCCAGCCGCAGGGCCGATCCGACGGTCAGTTTGCTGAGGTCGTACAGCAGGGGCACGTCTTCTCCGGTTCAGGTCTGCGCGGGGCCGAGGTGCGCGTCGAGCGCGGCCCGCAGCACGGGGTGGTCGTCGTCGACGCCGGTGGCCAGCGGGAGGCTGCCCCAGGCCCAGAGCTGGGCGATGCCGTGCAGGTTGGCCCAGAGCGCGCCGGCCACCAGCGGCGCGGGCGTGTCGGACGGCCGGGGGGTCCGGGCAACCAGGTCGGTCAGCAGGGTGAACAGCGGCAGGCTCGTCTCGCGTAGCCGCAGTCGCCCGCTGGCCAGCAGGTCGTGGCGGAACATCAGCTCGAACATGCCGCGGTGGGCCGCGGCGAAGTCCAGGTACGTCCGGGCCAACGCGACCAGTCGGGTACGCGGCTCCGGGCCGGCCGCGTGCATCGTCCGCTCCACCCGGGCGGTGAGGTCGGCGAAGCCCTCCCGAGCGATGGCCGAGAGCAGGTCGACGTGGGTGGGGAAGTAGCGGCGCGGAGCGCCGTGCGACACGCCCGCCCTTCGGGCGATCTCCCGCAGGGACACCGCGGACTGGCCCTCGCGCAGCACCAGGTCGACCCCGGCGGCCACCAGCCGGGCCCGGACCCCGGCCTCCTCCTCGCTCATAGACAGTGTCTACCAGCTCCCCGTAGACGCTGTCTACGCGCGGTGCCGGCGATGCACGCTGCCGCCGGAGCGGGCGAAGCGCGCGGACGGGTCAGCGGATGCGGGCCAGGATGCGATCGGCGGGGGCCGGACGGCCGAAGTGCCAGCCCTGGGCGGCGTCGCAGCCGATCGCCCGCAGCCGTTCGGCCTGCCCGGCGGTCTCCACCCCCTCGGCCGTCACGGTGAGGTCGAGCGCGTGCGCCAGCGACACCAGCGAGGCGAGGATCCGCTCGTCGGTACGCCCCACCGCCGGCGACCGCAGGCCGGCCACGAACTCGCCGGCCACCTTCAGCTCGGTGACGGGCAGATCCCGCAGGTACGCCAGGTTGCTGTAGCCGGTGCCGAAATCGTCGATGGCGATGCGGACGCCCAGATCGGCCAGCACCCGTAGCGCCCGGACGGGCTCCTTGGCGCTGCTCATCATGGTGCTCTCGGTGATCTCCAACTGGAGTCGTTCGGGTGGCAGGCCGGTCTGGTTCAGCAGCGCACGGACCTCGCCCACCAGGCCGGGCCGGTGCACCTGCCGGACAGCCAGGTTGACGCTCACGAACGGCGCCTGCGCGCCGCCCGCCGACCACGCCTCCGCCTCCCGACACGCCTCGGCGAGCACCCACCCGCCCAGCTGCACGATCAGACCGGTCTCCTCGGCCAGCGCGATGAAGCTGTCCGGCCGCAGCACCCCCAACTCCGGGTGCCGCCAGCGGACCAGCGCCTCCACGCCGAGCAGCCGACCGTCGCGCAGCGAGGTCAGGGGCTGGTAGTCGAGGTAGAACTCGCCCCGCTCCAGCGCGGCCGGGATGGCCGCCGACAGGGCGTACCGGGCCAGCTCGCGGCGGTTGCGTTCGGCGTCGTAGAGCGCCCAGCGCGCCCCACCGGCCGACTTCGCCCAGTGCAGCGTGCTGTCGGCGGCCCGCATCAGGTCACTCGGACTGGCACCGGCCACCTGCCGCTCGACGATGCCGATGCTCGCCGTGACCTGGAGTTCGTGCCCGTCGACCACCGCCGGCGTGCGGACCGCGGCGAGCGCGGCCTCGGCCACCTCCACGACCGCGTCGGTGCCGCCCGCGCCCTCGACCAGGATGACGAACTCGTCCCCACCGAGACGGGCCACCAGGTGCTCACCGAGGGCCTCGCGCAGCCGGTCGGCCACGGTGGTCAGCAACCGGTCGCCGACCTGGTGCCCGAGACTGTCGTTGACCACCTTGAAGCGGTCCAGGTCCAGAAAGCACACTCCGACCCGCTGGGCGCCCCGGCCCGGCTCGTTGAGCGCCGCGGTGAGCCGCTCGGTGAACAGCGTCCGGTTGGGCAGATCGGTCAGCGGGTCGTGGGTGGCCTGGTGGCGGAACCGCGCCTCGCTGGCCCGCAGCGCCCGTTCGGCCTGCGTACGGGCCATCATGGCGGCGCGCCGGATGGACTCCTGCTCGTCGAGCGTGCGGTCCCGCAACGCGCGGGCGTAACCGGTCGCCACGGCGGCCAGCAGTCGGGCCATCCGGTCCTCGACGTCCTCGGCCACCAGTCCCAGGTCCCGTACCAGCCGGAGCTGGATCACCTCGACGGTACGGCCCAACCCCTCGGCGGACGCGATGTGCGCGGCGACCAGCTCCGCGCCGACCCGGTGCCCGGCCCGCAGGTCGAACGGCTCGGCGAGCAGCGCCTGGGCCAACTGGCCGGTGAGCCTCTGTAGCAGGGCCTCGAGCTGGGCCTGTGTCATCGGCAGGTAGCTCGTACCGGAGACCGCCTTGGCCCAGGCGCGGGCGAAGGTGCCGGGGCGGGTGACCGCCGAGGGCGACTCAGTCACCGAGTCGCCCGACGCCGCCCATGAAGACCGCCCGCTCGGCGTCCTCCGCGCTCTCGGGACTGTCCGGTCGCCACTGTGGCACCCAGACGACGCCCGGGTCGACCAGCTCGAACCCGTCGAAGAGGGCGGTCAGTTCGGCCCGGCTGCGAATGGTGAGCGGGCTGTCGGTACGCCGGTAGACGCGTTCGGCCTCGGCGCGCTCCTCGCTGGCGCGGCCGTCGTCGCTGGCCTGCGACAGCACCAGGTAGCTGCCGGGCGCCAACGCGTCCCGAAGCGTCGCCAGCAACTCCGCCGGCCGGTCGTCGTCGGGGACGAAGTGCAGGACGGCCACGATCATCACGGCCACCGGCTGGCTCAGGTCGAGCAGCCGGCGCGTGTCGGGGTGCGCCAGGATCCGGTCCGGGTGCCGTAGGTCCTCCTGGACGATGGCCGCCCGGTCGTTGCCGGCCAGGATCTCCCGGCTGTGCGCCACCGCGACCGGGTCGACGTCCACGTAGACCACCCGCGACGCCGGGTCGATCCGCTGGGCGATCTCGTGCACGTTGCCGACGGTGGGGATGCCCGAGCCGATGTCCAGGAACTGGCGGACGCCGGCCTCGGCGAGGTGGTGGACGGCCCGGCGCAGGAAGGCCCGATTGGCCTGCGCCGCCAGCGGCGCCTCCGGGACCGCCGCCACCATCGCCTGCGCGGCGGCCCGGTCGGCGGCGAAGTTGTGCGATCCGCCGAGGTAGTAGTCGTACATCCGGGCGACGCTCGGGCGCTCGATGTCGATGGTGTCGGGCGCCCAGTCCGGCCGCTGCATGCGCTCACCCCTTGAGTCCACGACGCGGGCGTCCTCGCCCGCGCGGGTATTGTGCCCCCGCGGTACCCGCCAGACCATAGCGTGCCGCCCACTCGTCGCGGACGTCGGTCGATACGCGAAGGTCCGCACCGGCGACGAGCCGGCGCGGACCTTCGTCACGCGATTGCGCTTCGACGAACGGGCGCGCGTTTAGAACTTCGGGGCGTCCGGCGCTTCGAGCAGGCCGAGTCGCAGCGCGGTCATCAGGGCCTGCGCCCGGTTGGCGGCGCCGAGCTTCTCGTAGAGCTTGGAGATGTGCGTCTTCGCCGTGGACTCGCTGACGAAGAGCTGCTTGGCGATGCCCGCCACGCTCATCCCGTCGGCGAGCAGCCGCAGCACCTGCCCCTCGCGGGGGGAGAGCTGCGGGCCGGAGGGGGCGAGCCGACGCTTCATCGCCTCGGCCAGGTCGGCGGCGGTGAACGCGCTGGGCGACGAGGCCGCGTGCCGCGCGGCGGCCACCACTTCGTCGGCCGGGGCGGTCTTGGGCACGAAGGCGCTCGCACCCGCCTCCAGGGCACCGAAGAGCTGGTCGTCGCCGGCGTACATGGTCAGCACCACGATGCCCATCGACGCGCTGGACTTACGCAGCGCGCGGGTGGCCTCCAGGCCGCTGCCGTCGGGCAGCCGAAGATCCATGATCACCACATCCGGCTGGAGGGCGCCGGCCTGGCGTACCCCCTCTGCCGCGGTCGCGGCCTCGCCGACGACCTCGAACTGGCGGTCGCGCTCGAAGGCGTGCCGCAGGCCCTTACGGATCAGGTCATGATCGTCGACAAGGAGGACCTTGGTGCGGGTGGCCGGTGTCGGGCTTGTGGTCATCCTCGGGTTACTCCCCTTCTGGTGCTGCGCTGTCACGCACGTTATCGCGCCGGGACGAGGTGCCGAGAACCACCGCCACGGTCGTGCCGCTGGGTTGCCGCGGCCTGATCTCCAACCGGCCCCGGATACGTTCCGCCCTCTCGGCCATGATCGCAAGACCGTACCGCCCGTCGGGGCGCTGGTCAGCCATCCCCTGACCGTCATCCGACACTTCTATTTGCGCGTACGGGGGGTCCACCTCACAGGTGACCCACAAATTCGACGCCCCGGCGTGCTTGCGGGCGTTGGTCACCGCCTCCTGGGCGATGCGCAGCAACTCGGCCTCGGTGGCGGCCGGCAGGCGGGCCGTGGACTCGTCCAGCGACAGGTGCACCCGCAACCCGCCCGAGGCGCCGACGGTGCGGGCGTACTCGGCGATCGCCGCGGCCAGCCCGCCCTGGCGGTCCACCTCGCTGCGCAGCTCGAAGAGGCTCAGCCGCAGCTCCTGGATCACCCGGGTCACCTCGGCGCGCAGCGTCCGCAGCGCCTCGGCGGTCTCGTCCGCGTCGTCGAAGACGGTGGCCATGGCGTTGTCGATGCCGTAGCCGACCATCACCAGTTCCTGCGCCACCCCGTCGTGGATCTCCCGGGCCAGCCGCTGGCGCTCCTCGTTGGTGGCCAGCGACCGGACCTCGTCGAACAGCAGCGCCGCCTCCAGCCGCAGCGCGGCCGGGCGGGTCAGCGCGGTCACCCGGGCCACCACCGGCGGCGGGTACGCCTGCGCGACGTCGGCCTCCAACACCACCAGCCCCACCGTGCGTACCCCGGCGACCAGCGGGACGATCAGCGCGGACACCTCCCCGCCCCGGTGCGAGCGGGACTGCGAGCGGGCGGCGGTGGTGGCCTGCTGGCTGGCCCAGGCGTCGGCGATCGCCGAGTCCGCGTCCAGCGTCGTCTCCCAGTCCACCCGGTCCGCGCCGGCCTGGGCGAGGACCACGAGCCGGCCCCCACCGCTGGCCGACAGCACCGCGCCCCGGTCCGCCCGGGCCACCGTGCGCAGCTCCTCGATCAGGTGCTCGGAGATGCCCCCCGGGTCCAGGGTCGCCCCGGGCAGTTGCCGGGCCACCGTCCGCAGTTGGGTCAGCAGCCGGGTGGCCTCGGCGTACGGCTGGGGCTTGCCGTCGGCGCGGACGGCCATCACCCGGTGCAGGGTGCCGGCGGCGTAGAGGCCGAGCGCGGCCAGGATCAGCCACTGCGCGCAGACCGCGAGGTAACCCACCTGGCCGAGCTGGCGGTCCCCGTCGACCTCGGTGAGCGCGCCGCTGACCAGCAGGGTGCCGGCGGTCACCGCGAGCAGCGCCGCGCCCTCGCGGAAGCGGCGGCGCAGCGCGGTGACGGTGACCGGCACCGCCAGGTAGGGCAGCACGGCGGAGGCGCCGAGCCCGTCGACCGTGCCGCCGATCGACGCGACCGCGGCGACCTGGCTCGCGGCCAGCCCCAGCACCACCACCTCGGCCACCCGGCTCAGCGGCCCGATCAGCCGGTGCTGCGGAGCGAGCAGGGAGGGCAGCCCGGCGACCGCCAGCAGCGCGATCCACCACAGTTGGGTGACGTCGCGGGTGGCGAACAGGGTCAGGATCGCGACCAGCGCCAGCATCACCAGGCGGGCGGCCGCGGCGAGTGGATGCGGGTGCGGGGCGGCGGTTACGGATGCGGGCACGTGACGGATCGTAGTCAGCCGCGGTAGATGTCGGCGATCTCCGCCGCGTACGTCTTGTGCACGACCTGGCGTTTGACCTTGAGCGACGGGGTCAGCTCGCCGGTGGCCTCGGTGAAGTCGCGGGGCAGGATGCGGAAGACCTTGATCGCCTCGGCCTTCGACACGGCCTGGTTCGCGGTGTCGATGGCGGACTGCACCTCGGCGCGCAGGCCCTCGTGCTCGCGCAGCGTCTCGACCGTGGTGTCCGGGGGCAGCCCGGCGTTCGCCAGAAAGGTCGGCAGAGCCTCCTCGTCGATGGTGACAAGCGCCGCGATGAACGGCTTCGCGTCCCCGACGACCACGCACTGACTGATCAACGGGTGTGCCCGGACCTGGTCCTCCAGCACCGCCGGGGCGACGTTCTTGCCGCCGGCGGTCACGATCAGCTCCTTCTTGCGGCCGGTGATGCTCAGGTAACCGTCGGCGTCGAGATGGCCCAGGTCGCCGGTGCGGAACCAGCCGTCGGGGCTGAGCGCCTCGGCGGTCGCCGCCTCGTTGTGCCAGTAACCCTGGAAGATGAGCTCACCGGAGATCAGGATCTCGCCGTCGTCCTCGATCCGGACGGTCACGCCGGGCAGCGGCCGGCCGACCGTGCCGATCCGGGTGCCGGTGGGCAGGTTCGCCGCGGCGGCCGGCGACGTCTCGGTCAGGCCGTACCCCTCCAGGACCGTCACGCCGACGCCCCGGAAGAAGTGACCGAGCCGCGCGCCCAGGGGAGCGCCGCCGGAGATGGCGTCGCGGCACCGTCCGCCGAGCGCGGCGCGCAGCTTGCGGTAGACGAGCCGGTCGAAGACCGCGTGCTGCGCGCGCAGCGCCAGGCCCGGCCCGCGCGGGGTCTCCAGCGCCTCGCTGTACGCGATGGCGACCTGCTCGGCGCGGGCGAAGACGCCGCCCTTGCCGTCGGCCTCGGCCTTCTGCTTGGCCGCGTTGTAGACCTTCTCGAACACCCGGGGTACGGAGAGCACGAAGGTCGGCCGGAACTCCTGCAACTCGCCGACCAGGTTCTTGGTGTCCGCGCAGTGCGCGAGGGTGGCCCGCGCCTGCACCACGCCGATCTGGATGAGCCGGGCGAAGGCGTGCGCCAGTGGCAGGAAGAGCAGGGTGCTCGCGCCGGCGTTGAACAGGTTCGGCAGCACCGGCACGGCGTTGGCGATGTCGGCGTACATGTTGCGGTGGGTCAGCACGCAGCCCTTGGGGCGGCCGGTGGTGCCGCTGGTGTAGATGATGGTGGCCAGGTCGTCGGCGCGGACGGCCTTGCGGCGCTGCTCCACCTCGGCCGGGTCGACGGCCGCGCCGGCGCCGACCAACTCGTCGACCGCGCCCCGGTCGATCTGCCAGACGTTTGTCAGCTCGGGCAGGCGGTCGCGGACACCGGCGACCAGGTCGGCGTGCGCGCCGGTCTCGACCACGGCGGCGACCGCGCCGGAGTCGGCGATGATCCACGCGGCCTGCTCGGCGCTGGAGGTCTCGTAGATCGGAACGGTGACCGCGCCGGCCGCCCAGATCGCGTAGTCGATCAGCGTCCACTCGTAGCGGGTCCGGCTCATCAGGGCGACCCGGGCGCCCGGCTCGATGCCGGCGGCGATCAGGCCCCGGGCCACGGCCGCCACCTCGTCGCGGAACGCCAGGCAGGTCACCTCGGTCCAGGTGGTGCCGCCCTCCGCGCCGGGGGTGGCGCGGGCGAACTGGACGGCGTCCGGCGCGATGTCGGCGTTGTCCCAGACCGGATCGGTGAGGTTGGCCGCGTCGCCAACGGTGACGATCGGCGGAACGGAGAACTCGCGCACTTGCACTCCTTCGTGCTCGCACTGGCCGGGCCGAACCCTGCCCGAGGGGCATCGGCTCTGTCGAAACCTACCCGGCGGGTGGTCGGGGTGGGGTAGGCAGGGCGCGGCGGGGGCGGCGCGGCGTGTGGGCGGTGTCAGCCGGGTAGCCTCCCCCCATGGCGGACTCCTCCACCCAGTCGATCATCATCGGCGCGTCACCCGAGCGGGTGGCGGCGGTCATCTGCGACTTCCCGAGCTACCCGGAGTGGACCGAGGCGGTCCGCCGTGCCGAGGTGATCGAGGAGTACGAGGACGGCTACGCCAGCCAGGTGCGTTTCACCATCGACGCCGGGGTGATGGCCGACGAGTACGTGCTCGCCTACGAGTACGCCGAGGACCTGTCCCGGGTCGAGTGGCACCTGGTCGCCCCCTCGAAGATGCAGAAGAGTCAGCGTGGCTCGTACGACCTGGTGGCGAACCCGGACGGGACCACCACGGTGACGTACACGCTGGAGGTCGAGCTGTCCGTGGGGATGCTCGGCATGTTTCGCCGCAAGGCCGAAAAGATGATCATGGACACCGCGTTGAAGCAGCTCAAGCGCCGGGTAGAAGCACCCGGTGCGGCGCAGTGACGCGTCCGGCGGCAGGGTAGAGGAGCCGAAGGTGGGCGGAACGGACCCGGGTTCGGCCCGGGAAGAGGCGGAGCGTCTGGTGGCCGCCCTGCTCGCGGGGGCGCGCCTGGCCGCCAGCGGGTCGGCGGGCGGCGCGTTCGGCCCGTTGGGCGGCATGGTGGCCGGTGTCCTCGGTCACAGTGCCGCTCCGGGCGGCGGCGACCGGGTCGGTGGTGGTTTCGCCACCGGTTCGGCCGAATGCTGCGTCTGCCCGGTCTGTCGTGGCATCGCCGCGTTACGCGATCCGAGTCCGGAATTCGCCGAACGCCTCGCCACCGGCGCGGGTGACCTCGCCGCCGGCGTGGCCAGCCTGCTCCGCGCGTTCGCGCCGCCGGAGCCGCCCGCGACCACCGTGCCGGAGCCGTCCGCGTCGTCGCAGGCGACGCCCACCGCGAGCGACGACCACGGGGCCCCCTGGGCCGCCCCGACCGCCCGGTCGGCCGAGGCCGTCGACGAGCACGTGTGGCGCGATGCCACCCGCACCGGGCATGATTCTCAGCCGGCGCCGGAGCGGGATGTCTGGTCGGTCGCCACCCGGTCGGCGGACACCTCCGCCCCGGCCACCGCGGCACCCGTCGACGACGCCGGGGCGGTGGCCGCGCCGGCGTCGACCAGCCGACCCGTGGTGCCCGCTTCGCGGGCGTCCGACGACACCGGCGCGGACGCGCCGGGCGGCGGCGCCTGAGCGCGGGACATCGCGATCCGGACCGGCGTGCCCTGCGGCGCGCGCGAGCCGGACAGCACAGCAGAGGGGAGCGGCGGCGGTGACGCTGACCATCGGAGTCGACGTGGGTGGCACGAAGGTGGCCGGCGGTGTCGTGGACGACACCGGCACGGTCCTCGTGCAGAGCCGACGGGACACCCCCGCCGACGACGTCGCGAAGACCCGCGACGTCATCATCGAACTGGTCGACGAGCTGGCCGCCGGGCGGACGATCGAGGGGGTCGGCATCGGCGCGGCCGGTTGGATCGACGCCAGCCGCTCGACCGTGCTGTTCGCCCCCAACCTGGCCTGGCGCGACGAGCCGCTGCGCGAGTACGTCAGCAGCGCCGTCGGCCTTCCGGTGATCGTGGAGAACGACGCCAACGTGGCCGCGTGGGCCGAGTTCCGCTACGGCGCGGCCCGCGCCGCCGACGACTCGATGATCATGTTCACCATCGGCACCGGCGTGGGCGGTGGCATCGTTCTGGGCGGCGAGCTGATGCGCGGCGCGCACGGCATCGCCGCGGAGTTGGGCCACATGCTGGCCGTGCCGGACGGGCACCAGTGCGGCTGCGGACGGCTCGGCTGCATCGAGCAGTACGCCAGCGGCAGCGCCCTGGTCCGCTTCGCCCGGGCCGGCGCCCGACAGGAACCGCAGCGGGCCACCGCGTTGCTGGAACTGGCCGGCGGCGAGCCCGAGGCGATCACCGGCCACATGGTGACCGCCGCCGCGCAGGGCGGCGACCCGGTCTCCGCCGAGGCGTTCGCGCAGATCGGCCGCTGGCTGGGCACCAGCCTCGCGGACATGGCGCAGATCCTCGACCCGCAGACCCTGGTCGTCGGCGGCGGTGTGATCGACGCCGGTGACCTGCTGCTCGGTCCGACCCGCCGCTCGTACCTCGACGCGCTGGCCCAGCGGGGTCGCCTGCCGGTGGCCGAGGTGCTCCCCGCCGAGCTGGGCAACAGCGCCGGGGTGATCGGCGCGGCCGACCTGGCCCGCCGGATCTGAGGCGGCCGGAGATGGGCGTGCCGCTGCGCGTGGTGTCGTACAACATCCACAGCCAACGCGACGACACCGCCGCGCTGGCGGCGGTCGTCCGGGCCGCGAAGCCGGACGTCGTGATCGTGCAGGAGGGGCCGCGCCGGTTCCGGTGGCGGCAGAAGTCGGCCACGCTGGCCGAGTCGTTCGGCCTGGTGGTGGCCGCCGGCGGTCTGCCCGCCCTGGGCAACCTGCTGCTGACCAGCCTGCGGGTGCAGGTGCGCAACCCCCGTTGCCAGCGGTTCCCGCTCACCCCGGGCCGGCACCTGCGCGGCGCGGCGTACGCCGATTGCCGGGTCGGCGACGCCCGCTTCACCCTCGCCGGCTCGCACCTGTCCACCGATCCGGCGGAGCGGCCCGCACAGGCCGCCGAGTTCCGGCGCGGCCTGGAGGCGGCGAGCGCGCCGGTGGTGGCGGGCGCCGACCTGAACGAGGGCCCGGACGGGCCGGCCTGGGCGACGGTGGCGCGCGGCCTGACCGACACGGCGATCGCGGCCGACCGGGCGGAACGGCTCACCTACTCGTGTACGGACCCGCGCCGGCGGATCGACGCGCTCTTCGTCGACCCGCGGATCACCGTGGTCGACTACGACGTGGTGGACACCCCGCAGACCCGCCGGGCCAGTGACCACTTCCCGGTCCTCGTCGACCTGCTGCTGCCCACCACGGACTGACCCCCACCGGTCGAGACCCGCCGATCGGTCCGCGCCGGGGCTGGACATCCGGCTCCGATGTGGAGAGGATTTCGCGGCGAACCGGCACCCGTGCCGCACAAAAGGAGATGTTCCGGTGTCCACCTCCACCGACCAGGGTCGGCCCGACCCGGATGCGGTCCCGTCCGCGCAGAGCCGCGACGGCCGCTCGCTCTCCGACCGGGGCGACACGGTCTGCGTCATCGGGTCCGGGGCCAGCGGCCTGGCCGCCATCAAGAACCTGCGCGAGCACGGGTTCGGGGTGGACTGCTACGAACGGGAGACCGGCGTCGGCGGCGCCTGGAACTGGCGGCACGACCGCAGCCCGGTGTACGCCAGCACCCACCTGATCTCGTCGAAGCCGTTCACCCAGTTCCCCGACTTCCCGATGCCGGACTCCTGGCCGGACTACCCGCACCACAGCCAGCTCCTGTCGTACTTCGAGCGGTACGCCGACCACTTCGACCTGCGCTCGCACATCTGGTTCGGCACCGAGGTGGTCCGGGTCGAACCCGCGCCGGGGGAGCGGTGGGACGTGACAACCCGCTCCACCGGCGGGTACGGCCCCGAGCGCACCTCCCGGTACGCCGCCGTGGTGATCGCCAACGGGCACAACTGGTCTCCGAAGCTGCCCCGCTACGAGGGCCTGGAGGAGTTCCGCGGCGAGATCATGCACGCGTCGTCCTACAAGGACCCGGCGCAGCTGCGCGGCAAGCGGGTGCTCGTGGTCGGCGCCGGCAACACCGGCTGTGACATCGCCGTCGAGGCCGCCCAGCAGGCGTCGCGCTGCTGGCACTCCACCCGGCGCGGCTACTGGTACGCCCCGAAGTACGTCCTGGGTCGTCCGGCCGACCAGATCAACGACGCGCTGCTGGCCCTGCGGGTGCCGCTGCGGGTCCGCCAGTGGCTCTACCACTGGACGATGAGGTTGACCGTCGGCGAGCTGACCCGCTTCGGGCTGCCCAAGCCCGACCACCGGGTGTACGAGACGCATCCGATCGCCAACAGCCAGCTCGTCTACTACGTGGGCCACGGCGGGATCGGCCCGGTGCCGGACATCGCCCGGTTCCAGCCGTACGCCGTGGAGCTGGCCGACGGCCGCGAGATCGACCCCGAGCTGGTCATCTTCGCCACCGGCTACCTGCCGCGCTTCGAGTTCCTGGACGCGTCGGTGTTCGGCGACAGCGCCGGCACCGGTCGTCCCACGCTCTGGCTCAACGCCTTCACGCCGGGGCACCCCACGCTGGCCGTCGCCGGTCTGGTGCAGCCGGACTCCGGCCTGTTCGCCCTGTCCCACTGGCAGACGGTGCTCTTCGCGCGGCTGTTGCGGGCCCGCCGGGACCGACCCGAGCGGGCCGCCGCGTTTGCACAGCGGGTCCGCGACCGGGCCGGGGAGCGGTACGCGGGGCAGGTCAAGGACAGCAGCCGGCACTGGTTCGAGGTCGGGCACGCCGACTACCTGCGCGCCGTCCAGCGCGCCCTCGTCGACCTGGAGGGCAAGTGAGCGCGAGGAGTGAGCTTGCGAGCCCCGCAGTCGCGAACGAAAGGCGGGCACAATGACCGAGCTGCGGATCATGCGGGGCCGGGAATGGGCTCGTCCGGTCCGGCCGGCGCGCCGTGAGGTGCTCAGCGCCGTACCCGAGGTGGAGCAGGGGCGTCCTCCGCTGCTGTTCGTTCCCGGGTTCGGGCACGGCGCGTGGGCGTTCGCGGAGCACTGGCTGGGTCACGCCGCGTCGCGGGGCTTCCCGGCGTACGCGCTGAGTCTGCGCGGGCACGGTGGCAGTGAGCCGGCGCCGGAGGCGACGCTGCGCGCGTACGCCCATGATGTGACCCAGGTGGCGGCGAGCCTGCCGCGCCAGGCGGTGCTGGTGGGGCACGGCGCCGGGGCGCTCGTGGTGGCGCACGCGATGGCGCGCTACCCGGCGCTCGGCGCGGTGCTGGTCGCGCCGGTCTTCGGTGGCTGGGGGATGTTCGCCACGGCGGTGCGCCGCAACCCGGCCGGGACGCTGCCGGCGGTGTTCGGCGGTCCGTTACGGCTCAGCCGGGCGCAGCTGTTCAGCCGGGAACTGCCGGACGAGGAGGCCCGCCGGCACGTCGCGCGGCTGGGCCGAGCCGGCCGGCGCGCGCAGTGGGCGCTGCTGGGCGAGCCGCAGGCCGAGCCGGCCGTGGGTGAGCCCCCGGTGCTGGTGCTGGGCAGCCCGGACGACCGGGTGGTGCCGGCGTCGACGTTGACGCGCATCGCCCGCCGGTACGGGTCGGCGCCGCTGCTCTTCCCCGGCATGGGACACGACCTGATGCTCGACGCGCGCTGGGCCGAGCCGATCGACGCGATCCTGGACTGGTTGGAGAAGGAGCCCGCCGGTCGGTGAGCACGCGGCCCGGTCAGCCGCCGGCGTGCTGGGTCGCCCGGGTCGCCGGGTGCGGCACCCGGGCTGCGCCGTCGGTACTGGTGAGGCGACTGACCAGCGCGCCCGTCTCGTCCAGGGCGCTCAGGTAGGAGCGGGCCCAGGCCCGGATGTCGTGCTCGTGCAGGTGGGCGCGCATCGCCCGCATCCGGTCGGTGACGTCGGCGGGCTCGGCCCGCAGCGCCGTGCGGAGCGCCTGCTTGAGCCCTTCCAGGTCGTGCGGGTTGACCAGGTACGCCTGGGACAGCTCGGCGGCGGTGCCGGCGAACTCGCTGAGCAGCAGCGCCCCGGTGTCGTCCACCCGGGCGGCGACGTACTCCTTGGCGACCAGGTTCATCCCGTCGCGCAGCGGGGTCACCGCCATCACGTCGGCGACCCGGTAGAGCGCCGCCAGCTCGGCCCGGTCGAAGGGCTGGGTGAGGTAGTGGATGGCCGGCTCGCCGACCCGCCCGAACTCGCCGTTGATCCGGCCCACCTCGCGCTCGATGCGTTCGCGCAGGATCTGGTACTGGCCGACGCGTTCCCGGCTCGGCATGGCGACCTGAACGAGCACCGTGTCGCGGACCTTGACGTCGCCGCTGGCGAGCAGCTCGCTGTACGCCTTGAGCCGCTGCTCGATGCCCTTGGTGTAGTCCATCCGGTCCACGCTGAGGATGACGTGCCGGGGGTCGCCGAGATCCTGCCGCAGGCGACGGGCCCGGGCGGCCACGTCGGGGCGGGCGGCGAGGGCGGCCATCTCGGCCGTGTCGATCGAGACCGGGAACGCGCCGATGCGGACCACCCGGTCGTCGATCCCGATCCGGCGGTCGGTGGCCGGCAGCTCCAGCACCCGGGTGACCAGTTGGGCGAAGTTGTGCGCCGCCTGGGCGCGCTGGAAGCCCACCAGGTCGGCTCCGAGCATGCCGCGCAGCAGCTCGGCGCGGCGCGGTAGCTGCATGAACAGCTCCGGCGGTGGGAACGGAACGTGCAGGAAGAAACCGATCCGCAGGTCGGGGCGGAGCGCGCGCAGCAGCCCGGGTACCAGTTGCAGGTGGTAGTCCTGTATCCAGACCACGCCACCCGGCTCGGCCACCTCGGCGGTCGCCTCCGCGAACCGCTGGTTGACCCGCTGGTACGCCTCCCACCAGCGCCGGTGGTGCTCGGGTTGCTCGACGGCGTCGTGGTAGAGCGGCCAGAGGGTGGCGTTGGCGAAGCCCTCGTAGTGGTCGCGCAGGTCCTCGTGGCTGAGGGCGACGGTGTGCATGTGGACCCCGTCCACGTCCGGCAGGGCGGGCGCGGGGCCGGTGCCGCCGGCCCAGCCGACCCAGATGGCCGGGGTCTGCCGCAGCAGCGGGTGCAGCGCGCTGACCAGCCCGCCGGGGCTGCGTCGCCACTCGCAGGCGCCGTCGGGGGCCTGGCTGTCGTCGATGGGGAGGCGGTTGGCCACCACCACGAGAGAACTCTGTCGCATCTCGGGCATTCCGATCAGCAGAGGACTGACCGCCACGAGCAAGGGAAAACCGGTCAGTCAGCGGGGGAAGTGACGTACAGCGGTATTCCTACTGACAGTAAGTTACACCACTGTTACGCCCCGAGTGAGGGCGGTCGCGTCCCGCGATGCGGGCCGGGGTAGGCCCTTAGACGACGGCGCCGTTGTCCGGGTCGTCGTCCTCCTCGTCGCCGGGACGCAGTCGCCAGATCAGCGTGACGAAGCCGGCCAGGATGCCGGTGAACCCGAACAGGGTGACCGCCGAGCGGTCGATCGGGAGCAGCGACGGGAAGAGGAAGAGCACGAAGCCGACGACCACCGCGAGCGCGCCGACCACCGCGTACTTGGAGATGCGGGGCAGCGGTGGCGGCGGGGGCGGGTGGTAGGTGTCCTCGTCGTCATCGGGCAGGTCGGCGCCGAAGGTGTCCAGACCGTCCAGCAGCGAGGGCTCGTCGCCCCGGGTGTTCCGGCCGACCGAGATCCCGGAGAAGTCGGTCGCCGACGGCAGCCGCCGTACGTCGGTCGCGGTGGGCCCGGCCTCGTCGACTCCGGAGCGGGCGAGCGGACCGGCCGCCGGCTCGTCCCGGGTGTCCTTGTCGTCGTGTTCGTCCACGTCCTCCGCAGCCGGCCAGGGCCGTTCGTCGGCGGGCGCGGAGGTGCTGTGGAAGCCGGCCACGATCCGGGCCCACTCCGCGTCGATGTCCGGCTCGTCGCGGGCCGGCGGCTGCTCCGGGGCGCTCTCGTCGGCGAGTTGGGTCAGGTAGTCGCGGGCGGTGCGCAGGTGCGAACGGTCGACGTAAAGCCGGTCGACCGGCCGGGCCGGGACGGTGGTGGTACGCGTCACCGGGTTGAGGTCGGCCGACGGTTGCAGGTAGGCGGCGATCCCTCCGGCCGCCAGCACGTCGAGCAGGTGCTCGCCGACGCGCGGATCGACGTCGCCGACGACGGCGTACTCGCTCGCGTCGAGCCCGTTGTCCCGCCGTCCCCGGCGGGCCCCACCCGCTGACACCCGGCCATCCTCCTCAACGCGCCCTGCGGCGCGGCCACCTGCGCCCCCTCGACGCCCGTGCGCACGCCGTGCTCTGAATCGTGACACGTCAGGGGCCGGTTCCGGGAGTGCGTTGTGTCGCGTCTTGGAAAGTCAGGTGCGCTGCCGCTGGTCACGGCGGTGGTTCTTTGTCCGTTGTTGCGCGAGACGTGCGATCTCGGTGATCGTTGACGGCAGGGTGCCCCGCCACGCCGAGCGCCGCCCTGCCGACCTGCCACCGACCGGGAACGGAGAGGCGCACGTGGCTGCTGGAGACCACGAGGAACTGAACATCCCGCCGCACCTGCAGACCTTCGCGCAGCGTCATCACCTCGACTACCGGCAGACGCCGCCCGGGATCGCGCTCTACCTGGGCCTGGGTTCGGCCCTGCTGGGGTTGCTGTTCAGCACCGCGCCGAAGGTCAGCGGCGACCGGGCGCTCGGCTACCTGATGCTGGGCGGCGGCGTCGTGCTCCTCGTCGTCTCCCGAGTGCTGCACCGGCGCGCGCGACGGCGGGAGGAGCAGCTGTACCAGGAGTTCCTGCAGTGGGAGATGGAGCGGGGCGAGTAGAGGTCGACATGGATCCGGCGCTGGAGATCACCCGTTGGCTGGCAGGTCCCGTTGCGAGGTTCCTCGACGCGGACGGCGATACGCCCGAGGCGCGGCGCGCCGAGGTAATCGAGGACGCGGCCCTGCCGGGGGAGGAGGTCGAAGATCTCGTCCTGCGGCACATCACCCGTGGGGCGGCCTGGGCCACCTTCTTCGGCATGACGTTCGCACTCGGCGCGTTGATCCTGCTCCCGGTGTCCCTCCTGGCCGCCCGGCCGGTGCGGGATCTGGCCTTCGACATCGGCGAATGGGTGATCTTCTTCCCCTTCTGGATGGCGGCCGTGCACATCGTGAGAGCGCTCGCGGCCTGGTATCTGCCCGAGCGCCGGTGGAATCCCCGCAGTCGGCTGTGGCGGGCGGCGCTGCTGGCCCGGACACCGGAGTACGTGCTGGCCGTCGTGGCGACCGGGTTCGTCGCGACGTGGTGGTGAGCGTCCGTCCGTTGTGGTGAGAGCGCTCGCTTCGTAGGCTCGTCGGGGATGACGGCCGGCGCTGTCGCGGCCCCCTCGGAAAGGACGCCGGTGCTCTACTGGCTGTTGAAGCACGTGATCCTCGGTCCGCTGCTCAAGCTGATCTTCCGTCCGCAGGTGCAGGGGCTGCACCATGTGCCGACGGCCGGGCCGGTGATCCTGGCCAGCAACCACCTCTCCTTCTTCGACTCGATCTTCATCCCGTTGATCGTCTCGCGGAGGGTCACCTTCGTGGCCAAGGCCGAGTACTTCACCGGCAAGGGGATCAAGGGCTGGTTCATGAAGATGTTCTTCGTCGGCACCGGCACGATCCCGGTGGACCGCTCCGGCGGGCAGGCGGCCCGCGCCGCGCTGGACACCCAGTTGCGGGTGCTGCGCGCCCAGGGGGTGGCCGGCATCTACCCCGAGGGCACCCGCTCCCCGGACGGGCGGCTCTACCGGGGCAAGACCGGCGTGGCCCGGCTCGCCCTGGAAAGCGGCGCGGTCGTGGTGCCGGTGGCGATGCTCAACGCCGACGAGCTCCAGCCGCCCGGCCGGCTTCTTCCCCGGGTCGGCCAGGTGCGGGTCCGCTTCGGCGCGCCGCTGGACTTCTCCCGCTACGCCGGGATGGCCGGCGACCGGTTCGTCGAGCGCGCGGTCACCGACGAGATCATGTACGAGGTGATGGAGCTCTCCGGCCGCGAGTACGTCGACGTCTACGCGCAGAAACTCAAGCCGCCGGTGCCGGCCTAGGGTCTGTCTCAGCAGGCCACGGCCGGTCCAGTGGGGCTGATCGGCCGCCCGGTCAGCGCCAGCAGACCCGGCGCGTCGTTGCGCAGCGCGAACGTGCGCACCTCGGCGCGTGGCACCCGGGCACCCGCCGGGTCACCCGCCCGGGTCAGCTCCGCGGCGGCCAGCGCCAACGCCAGCACCCGGTCACTCGCGTCCGGAATCCGCCCGTACGTCTCGGCGGCCGCCAGGTGCAGCTCGGCCGCGCGCCGGTGGTCGCCGTCGGCCGCCGCCACCGCCGCCGTCACCGTCCGCAGCGCCGCCTCCGACCACGGCGTCCGATGTCCGACCCGGTCCAGCATCGCCCGGACCCGCACCGCGGCGTCCCGGCCGGCCAGCGCGCCGGCGTACGCGGCCGCGGCGATCCACTCCCCGCTGGCCAGCGCCGGCACCGCCGACCAGGATTGTTCCAACTCGTCGATCAGCTCCGCCGCCTCGGCGTGGCGCTCCTGCAACGCCCGGCACAGCGCGGCCATGCCCAGCATCGTCCAGCGCAGCCGGTGGAAGCCGCTGCGCCGGGCGGTGGCCAGCGCGTCGACCAGGTCGGCCGGGTCCTCGTCGTCGCGCAGCACGAGCAGGCAGCAGCGCAACCCCCGCACCTGCATGTCCCAGCTACCGGTCGGCGTGTCCACGAACGCCTCCGCTGCGGCCAGCAGCCGGCCGAAGTCACCCTCGAACCAGGCCCGCATCGCCTCGCCCGAATAGCTGGTGGTCAGCGTCTGTCCGCTGGCCGTACGCGCCGGCGCGGCCGAGAGCAGAGCGTTCGAGCGCAGCCAGTCGCCCTCCTCGCGGATCGCCCAGGCCAGGTTCTGGGTGGCCCGGGGGAGTGCGAGCAGCTGATTCGCTCGGCTGAACTCGACGATCGCGTGCAACTCGTCCAGGCCGATCCGGTCGCCGGCCTGGTACCGGGCCGTGGCCGCGGTGATCCGCGCGTTGGTGCGCGTCTCGGTCAGGCCCAGCCGCTCGGCGATCTCCGCCGCCGTGTCCGCCGCCGAGACGGCCGGATCGCGTTCGTAGTTGAGCATGTGCAGGCGGCCCAGCTCGGCGTACGCGTCGGCCTTCTGCGGGCTGTCCGGCAGCGGCTCGAAGAGCTGGACCGCGCGGTCGAGGCACGCCAACGCCTCACGCCGCTCGGCGCGCAGCCACGCCGCCTGGCCGAGCAGCGTCCACGCCCGCGCGGCGCACGCGTCGTCGCCGTGCGCCGCCAGCCGGTCGGCCAGCGCATGCACCTGCTCCGGACCGCCGCCGGAGAGGAACGCGTTGCCGTCCCGGTAGAACGAGATCTCCGTACTCAGCAGCTCCAGTTGCAGCCGGCCCACCGGGTCGCTGTCGTCGGCCAGGCCGAGTGCCCGGCCGGCGTGGCTCGCCGCCGCCTCCAGCCCGTGCAGGGCGTACGCCCGGCGGGCCGCCCGGTGCAGCGCTTGCCGCGCCGGTCCCGCGTACCGCTGGATCTCCATGCCGAGGGACCGCGCGATCTCGTGGGCCGCCCAGCGGTGGTGGGCCAGGACCTCGGCCAGGTCGGTGTCGCGGCTCTGCGACAGCGCGTCGAGCCAGTCCGCGGCCCGATCGTGCCGCGCCACCCGCTCGGTGCGGGGCAGCCGCTGGTAGCAGACGTCCCGCACCAGCACGTGCCGGAACCGGAACTCGGCCTGCCCGGCCATCGTCGACGCGGCCTGCTCGTGGACGAAGTCGCGCTGTTCGAGGCGGCGCAGTGCGCGCTCGACCGACTCGACCGGCTGGCCCAGCGCGGCGGCCACCGCGCCCGGCCAGAACTGCACCCCGACCACCGAGGCGGCGAGCAGTACCGCCCGGTCCTTGGCGTCCAGCAGGTCCACCCGGTTGGCGATGACCGCGTGCACACTCTCCGGCATGGTCAGTTCGAGCTGCTTGTCCAGCGACCAGCCCCGCCCCGACTGGCGCAGCGCGCCCTGCTCGATCAGCATCCGGACGTACTCGTGGGCGTAGAGCGGGTTGCCGCCGGCCACCTCGATGAGCGGCGTCAGCATCTCGGCGGAGAACGCCGCCTGGCCGAACAGGTGCGCGTACAGGGCGGCGATCCCGGTGTCGCGCAGCGGCGGCAGGGTGATGGTCACCGAGCCCGTGATTGTCCCGGCCCAGCTCGGGTCCCGGTCGACCAGTTCCGGGCGGGCGGTGCAGAGCAGCAGGAGCGGCACCTCACGGGCCGCCGCCCCGAGCAGTTCCACGAAGCGCAGCATCGCGTCGTCGGCCCAGTGCAGGTCCTCGAAGACCAGCACGGTGGGGCGGCGGGCCGCCAACGCCAGCAGGAACCGCCGCCACGCCGACTCCGCCTCCTCCGCCGGCAGCGGCGTGCCGGGCAGCCCGACCAGTGGACGCAGCGC
Organism: Micromonospora sp. bgisy143; assembly: GCF_057708145.1. Lineage (NCBI taxonomy): Bacteria > Bacillati > Actinomycetota > Actinomycetes > Micromonosporales > Micromonosporaceae > Micromonospora > Micromonospora sp. bgisy143. The sequence goes on along the minus strand of NZ_JBYIRN010000026.1, from coordinate 4,937 downwards.
GTCGACCACCCGGTCCCGCTCGCCCGGCCCGATCAGCTCCCCGACGGCGGCCGTCAGCCGCTGTGCCGCGCTGGCGGCCGGGTCGGTGTCCAGGATGCCGGCCTCGGACTTGACGATGTCGGCGAGCGCGGCGAACGTGACGTTCTCGCCGAACGGCGGGCAGCGTCCCGTCCGCCACGTCAGCGGCTCGTCCACCAGCCGGCCGGTGTGCCGGTACAGCTCGCGCAGCAGTCGGCTCTTGCCGATCCCGGCCCGGCCGAAGATCGTCACCACCTGGGGCAGTCGGTCGCGCAGCGACCGGTGCAGGGCGTTGACCAGCATCCCCAGCTCGTGCTCGCGGTCCACCAGGGGCGTGGTGTCCGGCTCCCGATCGGTGGGCTGACGGCGCAGCGGGGACAGGGCGAGCCACACCTCGGTGGGCGACGACCGGCCGCGCAGGGTGACCGGGGGCTGTTCCTCGTAGCGGATCGCGTCCTTGGTCAGGGCGTGCGTGGTGCCACAGACCAGCACCCCGCCGGGCGGCGCGACCGACTGCATCCGCGAGGCGGTGTTGACCACGTCGCCGGCCACGATCGCCTGCCCGCCGTCGCGGGCGGCGGCCACGTCGACAAGGGCCTCGCCGGTGGCCACCCCCACCCGGAAGCGCATCTCGGTGCTGCCGGTCGGCGCGAAGCGGGTGAGTACCCGTTGCAGCTCCAGCCCCGCCCGTACGCAGCGCAGCGCGTCGGTCTCGGTGGCGATCGGCGCGCCGAACAGCGCCATCACGGCGTCGCCGATGTACTTCTCCACCACCCCGCCGTACTGGCCGACCACCCGACGGGCCGCCGAGAAGAAGCCGGTCTGCATGCCGCGGACCTGCTCCGGATCGGCGCGCTCGACGTACGGGGTGAAGTCGATGAGGTCGACGAAGAGGACGCTCACCCGTCGGCGGTCCTCCTGCGGGGTGACGGTGGCGGTCCGGTCGGTGCCCGGCCGGGGCGATCCACACGAGGTGCAGAACGCGACGTCCGAGGCGAGGGGACGCAGGCAGTGCGGGCAGACGGCACCCAGCTCGGCGCCGCAGCCACCGCAGAAGCGGTCACCGTCGGCGGCCGTGCGTCCACAGCGCCCACACTGCGCGGCGATGACACACCCTCCAGTGGCGATGTCGGCCGACGCCCCCCAGCGCCGCCATCCGTAAGGAGTATCGCCCCCCGAGGAGATGTCGGGTACCGGCCTGTTGGTTTGTGGACAGTCCACCAACGGCCTGAGCGACTACATTCAGTCCGCCACATCTTCGATCAGCGACCAGAGGGGGACAGGTCAATGGTGTACGTCAAGCTGGAGAGTGACTGGACCGACGGCAAGGGCGTCAGTCACTCGGCGGGCGAATCGGTGGACGTCGACGCGGCCACGCTCGCCACGCTGCAGGCCGAGGGGATCGTCAGCGAGCAGTCCCAGGGCTCGGGCGGCGACAGCAAGGGCCCGAACAAGTGGGCCGGCCCGGGCAGCCCCGGAGTCTGAACCCCGCGTCGATGACACGGCGAGTACGGCCGGGCCGCCCACGGGCGACCCGGCCGTTTCTCGGGTACGGGTCGACGGCGCCGCGCCGTCGAGTCAGCTCAGCGATCGTTCATGCCGGCCCGGCGGCGCAGCGCGGCGACGTCGGTGACCACGATCCGACGTCCCTCGGTCCGCAGCCAGCCCCGGCTGGCGAAGGAGCCGATGGCCTGGTTGACGCTCTGCCGGGAACCGCCGGCCATCTCCGCCAACTGGCTCTGGTTCAGCTCGATCGTGATCATCGGGGCCTGGCTCTCGCCGGCCAGCCGGACCAGCGTCTTGGCCACCCGACCCGGCAGGTCGAGGAAGACGTGGTCGGCGTTCTGCTCGGTGAGCCGGCGGATCAACCCGCCCAGCGAGCGCATCACCGCGTCCAGGATGCGGGGATTCGAGTGCACCAGCTCCATGAACGCGCCCCGGGAGAGCGCCAGCGCCGCGCAGTCCTCGATGGCCTCGGCCGACGCCGAGCGGGTGGAGGCGTCCAGCAGGGAGACCTCGCCGAGCACGTCCGGCGGACGGATCACCGACAGAACCGCCCGCTCGCCGGTCGGCGCGGTGCGGAACACGGCGACCGCGCCGCGGCGCAGCACGATCAACGACTCGCCCGGGTCGTTCTCGACGAAGAGCAACTGACCCTTGCGGTAGGTGCGCGGTACGGCGGCCGCGATGACGCGCTGGCGTACCTCGGGCTCCAGCCCGGCGAACATCTCGACACCCGTGAGCGCGTCACCCGGCTCCGGCAGGCGCATCTCCACGGCCCAACCCCTCCCCGGTCATGGACCACACAATCGCTCACCGGGTGAACCTGATGGCCCTGACGAGGTGAACTGACACCGGTTCGGCATCCGGTAGCGGTACACATCAGATCATGACGGTCCGGTCGCTTGCTGTACACCCCTCGAAGCACTTCCGTGACCGTCGCGAGCTGCGGCGTACCCCCTTGGCCCGGTCGCCGGCCCGGAACCGGCGGCGGCGGGTCGCCGCCGGCCCACCGCGGACCGGCGGGGTTCACCCGGCCCCGCCGGGCGACGCCGGACGGCGGTGGGTGAGGATGTCCGGAATGGTCTACCGCTACTTCTACGACTGCGAGTTCATCGAGGACGGCCGGATCGTCGACCTCGTCTCGATCGGTGTCGTCGACGAGTACGGCCGCGAGTTCTACGCGGTCTCCACCGAGTTCGACGACTCCCGTGCCGTGCCCTGGGTCCGGCGTAACGTGCTGGACCGGCTGCCGTCGCCGGCGGACCGGGCCTGGCGCTCGCGCGAGCGCATCCGCGACGACCTGTACGACTTCCTCATGGAGCCGGTCCGGGACCGGCCGGGGGAGCAGTTGGAGCTGTGGGCCTGGTACGCGGCGTACGACCATGTGGTCCTCGCCCAGCTCTGGGGCGCGATGCCGGCGCTGCCCCGGGAGATCCCCCGGTTCACCAAGGACCTGCGGCAGCTCTGGGACGACCGGGGTCGGCCGACCCTGCCGGACGCGGACGCGGCCCGGCACGACGCCCTGGTCGACGCCCGGCACAACCTGGCCCGCTGGCGGGCGATGACCGCGCGGTGAGGTGGCCCGACGGCGGGCGATGACAGTGCGGTGAGCGATGGTCATACGTCTGTAGGTTTGACCGGTTCTGTCCTGGGCAACGCTTCGGCAGCCGAGCCGAGGGAGACTGCCATGAGCAACGATCCGACCAGCGTCGCCGACGCCCGGGCGCGGGTCACCGAACTGATCCGCGCCGCCCGGATCTGCATGCTCACCACCATCGCGCTGGACGGGCGGCAGGTGAGCCGGCCGATGGGGCTGCAGGAGGCGGAGTTCGACGGTGACCTGTGGTTCTTCGCCTACTCCGACTCGGCCAAACTGCGCCAGATCCGGGTGAACCCGGAGGTCAACGTCGCCTTCTCCGACCAGAAGCACAACTCCTGGGTGTCGGTCTCGGGGACCGCCAGCGAGAGTTCCGACCGCGAGCGCGCCAAGCAGCTGTGGAACCCGCTGCTCAAGACCTGGTTCCCGGACGGGCTGGACACGCCCGGTCTGACCCTGATCAAGGTGCACGCCAGCTCCGCCGAGTACTGGGACTCGCCGAGCAGCACCGTGGTCAACCTGCTCGGCTTCGCCAAGGCCGCCGTCACCGGCCGTCCGCCGTCGGCCGGCGAGAACCGCGAGGTGACCTACTGAGCCGTCGCCCCCCGGGGCGCTGTCGTCGCGTGGGCAGGTGCGACTACAGTTCGCAGTGACGGCCCGCCCCGGGCCGGCAACGGCGCCGATGGTCTGACCTGACACATACCCTGGGGCATATCGGGCTTTACCTGATGCTCCAGGAGGATGAGCGGATCATGCGTATCGGCGTGCTCACCGGCGGCGGCGACTGCCCGGGTCTCAACGCGGTCATCCGGGCGGTGGTCCGCAAGGGCGTCGCCACCTACGGTCACGAGTTCGTGGGCTTCCGGGACGGTTGGAAGGGCCCGCTGGAGGGTCTGTCGAAGCCGCTCGGCATCGCCGACGTGCGCGGCATCCTGCCCCGCGGCGGCACCATCCTCGGCTCGTCCCGGACCAACCCGTTCAAGATCGAGAACGGCGTCGAGCGGATCAAGGACAACCTCGCCGCGCAGGGCGTGGACGCGCTGATCGCGATCGGCGGCGAGGACACCCTCGGCGTCGCCACCAAGCTGCACGAGCTGGGCGTCAACGTCATCGGCGTGCCGAAGACGATCGACAACGACCTCGGCGCCACCGACTACACCTTCGGCTTCGACACCGCGGTCAACATCGCGATGGAGGCCATCGACCGCCTGCACACCACCGCGGAGAGCCACCACCGCACCCTGGTCGTCGAGGTCATGGGCCGGCACGCCGGCTGGATCGCCCTGCACGCCGGCCTGGCCGGCGGCGCCAACGTGATCCTCCTGCCCGAGCGGCAGTTCGACGTCGAGCAGGTGGCCGGCTACGTCGAGAAGCGCTTCCAGCACCAGTACGCCCCGATCGTCGTGGTCGCCGAGGGCGCCCAGCCGCTCGACGGCCAGATGGTGCTGCACAACCAGGAGCTGGACGCCTTCGGTCACGTCCGCCTCGGCGGCATCGGCCAGTGGCTCGCCGAGCAGCTGGAGGCCAAGACCGGCAAGGAGGCCCGCACCGTGGTGCTGGGTCACATCCAGCGCGGCGGCACCCCGACCGCCTTCGACCGGGTCCTCGCCACCCGCCTCGGCCTGCAGGCAATCGACGCCGCCAACGACGGCGACTGGGGCAAGATGGTCGCGATGCAGAGCACCGACATCGTCCGGGTGCCCCTCGCCGAGGCCACCCGCGAGCTGAAGACCGTGCCGATCGAGCGTTACGAGGAGGCCGAGGTCTTCTTCGGCAGCTGATCGACGGTTCGGGGGGGGGGGGGGGGGGGGGGGGGGGG